>NZ_BAAARV010000004.1:28138-90305 GCF_039532525.1 Dactylosporangium salmoneum | reverse complement strand
ACTCTCGAAATGCTCCTCAAAGTCACCGGGATAATTCCAGGTACTTCCGGGTAACAATTGACCATGGGTACCGTCGTCTCCTCGCCCGTGCGGCTCAAGGACGGCGCCCGCCTGTACAGCGTGCTCCACCCCGCCGTGGGCCGTCACCCCCGCCCCGTCACGGTGGTCCTCCTGCACGGATGGACGCTCGACAACCGCCTCTGGCGGCAGCAGATCGCTGATCTCCCGGTCCGGCTGGGCGCCCCCGTCGCGGTGCTCGCCTTCGACCTGCGCGGCCACGGCCGCTCGTCGGCCACCCGCGGTGCCGACGCCAACCTCGAGCAGCTCGGCGACGACCTCGCCGAAGTGATCGAGCAGCTCGTCCCGCGCGGGCCGATCGTCCTGGCCGGGCACTCGCTCGGCGGCATGGCGATCATGGAGTACGCCCACCGGCACGCGGCCGAGTTCGCGCGCCGGGTGGTCGGGGTCGTGCTCGTCTCCACCTCAGCCGAGGGCTCCTCGCGCACCAGCTACGGCCTGAGTCCCCGCCTGGCCCGGGTGATGCGCGTCCTGGAGGTCCAAGGGGCCGGGCTGCTGGCCCGCTCCGGGGCCTGGCGGCCGCACCGGCCGCTCATGCCGCTGCTCGCCCCCGGCGTGCGCTGGCTCGTCTTCGGCCACCGGGTCGACACCAGCTGGGTGGCCCTGACGGCGTCGATGGTCGGCAACGCGCCGCTGTGCGCGATCGGCGGCTTCCGGCCGTCGGTCGACCTGCACCATCGCGTCGACACCCTGGCCGCGATGTCCGGGCTGCCCGTGGCGGTGGTGGTCGGCTCGTTGGACCGGCTCACCCCGCCGGCCTGCGCCCAGACGATCGCCCAGGAGCTGCCCGACGCCGAGCTGGTGGTGTGCCCCGAGGCCGGGCACATGCTGCCGATCGAGCGGCCGGACGCGGTCACCGACGCGATCGTCTCCGTCCTGCGGCGCTCACGCCACCGCAACCGTCACGCCGTCAAGCGTGCCCAGGAAGCCGGCGCCCAGGGCTGACGACGGGGTGTGCACGCCCGGCGGCGTCTCCCCCGCCCGGACCCGCTGCAGCGCGCGCAGCGAGGCGTCGGCGGTCAGGGCGTAGGCGTTCGGGCCCGCGAAGGTCGCCGAGCGGGTGTTGCCGGCGGCGTCGCGGACCTCGGCCCAGCCCTCGCTGCCCGCGCTCGCGCGCACCTCGGCGGACGGCCCGCCCCGGCGGACCATCGCCCGGGCCAGGGTGCGCAGCGGGCCGAAGCGGAACGCGCCGGCCAGCGCGGTCCCGGGCGGCAGGGGCATGTACACCGTGATGTCCGGGATGCCGGTCGAGTGGTAGGCGGTGACCAGGTCGCCCCAGCGGGTCGCACCGACGCGGTGCGACCCGGACGGGAACGGGACGATCCGGGACGGGGAGCCGTAGCGGGTCGGGACCAGCTTCCCGCCGACCCGGCGGGCGGCCCCGCCGCCCATCTCCCCCAGCGCGGTGCGGGCGGTACCCCGGGACAGCCCGCCGGGTGCGCGGAAGGCCAGCTCCAGCGCGACCGCCCCGGGCAGCTCGGCGGCGAGCAGGGCGGCGAGGCAGTCGGTCGGCACCACGTCGAAGCCGGCTCCGGTGATCATCGTCACGCCGGCCGCGCGGGCCGCCTCGTCGTGGCCGAACATCTGCCCGAAAACGTCCAGTTCCCCGGTAATGTCGAGATAGTGCGCGCCCGCGGCCAGGCAGGCGGCGACGGCCGGTCCTGCCGTCTCGGCGAACGGCCCGGCGCAGTTCACGACGGCATCGACGCCGTCGAGTAGTTCGGCCGATGGCGGCCCTACCCGGTGTGACAGGCCCAGCTCGTCCGCGAGCGCGGCGACCGGGCCTTCCGAACGGCCAGCCAGGATCGGGCGCTCGCCCCGGGTGACCGCAAGCCGGGCGAGCAGTGACCCGCTGTAGCCGTTCGCGCCATATACCATCCAGCCCACGCTCAGCAAGGTATGAGACCCTGGGCGCGGACGGAAGTGGCGGACCGAAGTCTTGCTGGGGAGGAGAGCCGCGGTGCATCACATCGAGGCGTGGATGGGCACGCTCCCCCCGATATGGGTGTACCTGATGGTCTGCCTCGTGATCGGCGTCGAGAGCATGGGCGTGCCACTGCCCGGCGAGGTCGCGCTGATCACCGCTTCGCTACTGTCCGTCACCACTTCGGTCAACCCGTGGCTGGTCGCCGGCGCCGCCTCGGTCGGGGCGATCGTCGGGGACAGCATCGGGTATCTCATCGGCCGCCGCGGCGGGCGGGCCCTGCTCGAGCGGTTCGGGCGGCGCTTCCCCAAGCACTTCGGGCCGGAACACCTGGCCAAGGCCGAGCGGGCGTTCCAGCGCTGGGGCGTGTGGGCGGTGTTCTTCGGCCGGTTCATCGCGCTGCTGCGCATCCTGGCCGGGCCGCTCGCGGGTGCGCTGCGGGTGCCGTACGCCAAGTTCCTCGCCGCCAACGCGCTGGGCGGGATAACCTGGTCGTTCGGCACCGTGTTCGCCATCTACTCGCTGGGCCAGGTGGCCGAGAAGTGGCTCAAGGACTTCTCCTGGGTGGCCCTCGCGGTGGCCGTCGTCGTCGGCGTGGCCTCGACCCTCTACCTGCGCCGCCGGGCGGCCGCGGAGGCCCGGGCGCTGGCCGCCGAGGCCGACAAGGAGCCGGCGGCCACGCCGTAGGAGGGTCCCCGGAGGACGCCTGGCCGGGCTCGGCCGCGCGAAGCCGTGCCGAATCCAGCGAAGCGAGTAAGATTCCGGGGTTGTTTTTCGCCGGGCGGCAGGAGTAGAAGCGTTGAGCGACGCGGTTCGCGACTCGGAGATCGCCGCCGAGCAGCAGTACCTGGACCGGGTGTACACGCGGCTGGACCAGTTGAAGATCACCGCGGCCGAGGTCGAGAAGGCCGGGTACAGCCTGGCCAGGGTCGGCAACTTCGGCGCCCTGGTCGAGCGCGACGCGATGGTCTACCACGCGGCGCGGCGCCGCCGGGCGCTGGAGAGCGAGCACGACGGGCTGGTCTTCGGGCGGCTCGACCTGGGCCCCGACGGGGTGTCCGGCGCGGACGCCGCGGCCGTGGCGCCGGCGGTGCCGGGCGGCGAGGTGCGCTACATCGGGCGGCTGGGGCTGCGCGACGAGGAGTACGAGTCGCTGGTCGTCGACTGGCGGGCGCCCGCGGCGGCGCCGTACTACCGGGCCACGCCCGCCGACCGGATGGGTGTGGTGCGGCGACGGAGCATTCGCAGTACCAACGAGAAGGTCGTCTCCATCGAGGACGACCTGCTCGATCCGGCCGCCGCGCCCCCGGACCTGGCCGTGGTCGGCGACGGCGCGCTGCTGGCCAACCTCTCGCGGGCCACCGGCCGGGGCATGAAGGACATCGTCGCCACCATCCAGCGCGAGCAGGACGACGCGATCCGCTCCCCCGCCTCCGGGATCACGATCGTGCGCGGCGGCCCCGGCACCGGCAAGACCGCCGTGGCCCTGCACCGCGCCGCGTACCTGCTCTACGCCGACCGCAACCGCTACGAGTCCGGCGGCGTGCTCGTGGTCGGCCCGTCCGACGTGTTCGTCGGCTACGTCTCGCGGGTGCTGCCGTCGCTCGGCGAGGACACCGCGACCCTGCGGTCCCTGGGCCAGCTCGTCGAGGGCGTCCAGGCGACCCGGCACGAGCCGCCGGAGGTCGCCGCCGTCAAGGGCTCGCTGCGGATGCAGCGGGTGCTGGGCCGCGCCGCCCGCAGCCCGGGCCCCGATTCGCCGGAGAGGCTCCGGATTCTGTACCGCGGGGAGCTGCTCAGCCTCGACCGCGCCGCGCTCGACGAGCTGCGCCGCACGGTGCTGGGCCTCGGCGTGAAGCGCAACGCGGCCCGGGCCAAGGCGGCCGGCCACGTGCTCGACGCGCTGTGGCGCCAGAGCGTGCAGCTGCTGCCGTCCGGCCGGCAGCAGAAGCGCGAGGAGTTCGCCCCGGACATCGCCGAGCGCCCGGAGTTCATCAAGTTCATGCGCGGCTGGTGGCCGGTGCTGCGCCCCGCCGAGGTGCTCGGCTGGCTGGCCGACCGCTCGCGCCTGTCGCGCTGGGCCGGCGGCGTGCTGAGCAACCGCGAGATCGCCACCCTGGCGGGCTCGGTCTCCGTCGACAACCTCTCGGTCGAGGACATCGCCCTGCTCGACGAGCTGCACGAGCTGCTCGGCGACCCGCCGGCCCGCAAGCGGGCGCCGCGCGACCCGTTCCACGTCGCCGAGGGCGTGCGCGAGGTGACCACCTACGCCGACCGCATCGCCGCCGCCCGGGCCCAGGCCGTCGAGCGCCCGGACGACTACCGCGACTACGCGCACATCATCGTCGACGAGTCCCAGGACGTCTCCCCCATGCAATGGCGCATGGTCGGCCGCCGCGGCCCGCACGCCACCTGGACGATCGTCGGCGACCCGGCCCAGGCCGCCTGGGCCGACGCCGCCGAGGCGGACAAGGCGATGGAGAGCGCGGTCGGCACCCGCCGCCGCTCGGCCTTCACCCTCACCACCAACTACCGCAACTCGGCCGAGATCTTCGCCGTCGCCGCCCGCGTCATCCGGGCCGCCCAGCCGGACATCGAGCTGCCGACCGCGGTCCGCTCCTCCGGCGTCGCCCCGGTCGAGACGGTCACCGACGACCTGGAGACCGCCGTCCGCGAGGCCGCCAAGACCCTGCTGGACCAGGTCGAGGGCACGGTCGGCGTGATCACCCCGACGGCCCGCCGGTCCGAGATCGCCGCGTGGCTGTCCGGCCTGGCCCCGGAGCGCCTGCAGACGGTCGGCGCCCTGGACTCCAAGGGCATGGAGTACGACGGCGTCCTGGTCGTCGAGCCCGCCGACATCCGCGACGAGGCGAGGACCGGCTTCCGCACCCTGTACGTCGCGTTGTCCCGCGCCACCCAGCGCCTGACCACGGTGGGCACCCGCCCGTTCTAGTCGCGCGGCCCCGGGCGGCGGCTGGCGGCCGCCGCCCCCGCGATGAACGCGGCGGCGGCCACGAGGAGCAGCACCACGGCGGCCAGCAGCCCGGGCGGGGCGAGCCGGCCGCCGTCCCAGCCCGACAGCGGGACGCTGTCGGAGCCGGCCAGGGCGAGCCACTGCCGGAGGGCGACGGCGAGCACCACCAGGAAGACCAGGATCAGGGCGGCCAGCGCGACGCGGGCGCCGTCGTGGCCGGGGGCGAGGCGCCGTCCGGCCCCGACGGCGGCGGCGATCAGGGCCAGCAGCAGGGCCGCCGCCGCGAGCAGGCCGAACCGCCCGACGCCGGCCGCCACGACGGCGTCGATCAGGACGACGCTCAGGCAGGGGCCGAGGGCGAGGAGCCCGAGCCCGGCCGCCACGAGGCCGAACCGGGTCGGCACGCGGCCGGGGTCCGGGTCGGGAGGTGTACGCATGCAGGCAACCTATGCGCCCGGCTGCTTCGGCGCCGGTGCCGTTCACGGAACCTTCACGAGACCCGGGCGGGCGCCGCGCCGGGCCCGCGTCAGCCCTTTGCCGCGCCCAGGGTCAGTCCGGCGACGAACTGGCGCTGGAGGGCGAAGAAGACGATCAAGGTGGGGAGGGCGACCATGAGGGAGCCGGCGGCCAGGAGGTTGTAGTCGGTGAAGAACTGGCCGCGCAGGTTGTTCAGGGCGCTGGTCACCGGGAGCTTGTCGCCGGTCGAGATCAGCACCAGGGCGTACAGGAAGTCGTTGTAGATCCAGGTGAACAGCAGCGTGGCCAGGGCCGCCAGGGCCGGGCGGCACAGGGGCAGGGTCACGCGCCAGTACTGCAGCCACACGCCCGCGCCGTCCACGACCGCGGCCTCGGTGATCTCCACCGGCAGGGTGCGCATGAAGTTGGCCAGGACGAAGACGCAGAAGCCGGCCTGGAAGGCCACGTGGATGGCGATCAGGCCCAGGTAGGAGTCGTACAGCGTGCCGGAGTCGGAGACGAACGAGGGCACCGGGATCTTCTTGTACATCTCGTACAGCGGCGTCACGAGCACCTGCGGCGGCAGCAGGTTGCCGGCGGTGAACACCACGAGCAGGGCCAGCGACCAGCGCACCCGCAGGCGGGCGATGCAGAAGGCGACGAACGAGGCCAGGAACAGCGTCACGATGACCGCGGGCACGGCGACGATCACCGAGTTGGTGAAGTACTTCGGCAGCTCGGCCGAGTCCCACACCTGGGCGTAGTAGTGCAGCGTCAGCCGGTCGGGCCAGGAGAAGTACCCCTTGCGGGACGTCTCGGCGTAGGGGCGGAGGCTGGCGTAGACGGCCAGTGCCAAGGGGGCCAGCCAGCCCAGCGACACGATGACGAGAAAGGCGTTCAGGGCCAGCCGCGCGGGTCTCATCGCTCCTCCCGCAGGATGCGCACCAGATACGTGACGATGAAGCCCAGCGAGATCAGCAGCAGGATGACCGCGATCGCGGAGCCGAAGCCGATTCGGCTGGCCTCGCCGATGATGTTGTCGGTCACGAGCACGGACAGCAGCTCCAGGCCGTTGCGGCCGCGGTTGATGGCGTAGACGATGTCGAAGGCGCGCAGGCCCTCGATGACGGTGATGACCAGGACGATGATGTTGACCGGGCGCAGGGTCGGGAACGTGACCCGGAAGAACGTCTGGGCCTCGCCGGCGCCGTCGAGGGCGGCGGACTCCTTCAGCGCCGGGTCGACCGCCTTCAGGCCGGCCAGGTAGAGGATCATCACGTAGCCGACGTGGCGCCAGCCGACGGCGATCAGCACCGCCCAGATGTTGATGGACGGGTCGCCCAGGAAGTCGATCGGGTTGCCGGTGCGGCCCAGGACGTTGTTCAGTGCGCCGTAGTCGCGCGAGTACACCAGCTGGGCGATGAAGCCGACGATGGCCAGGGACAGCACCACGGGCAGGTACAGGGCGCTCTGGTAGAAGCGGCCCAGCCGCAGGCGTTTGTCCAGCAGTACCGCGAAGAACAGGCCCAGGGGCGTGGCGACGGCGCCGAGGAAGGCCAGCCAGAGCAGGTTGTGGCGGACGGCCGGCCAGAACGGCGGGTAGACGTTGACGATCGTGTCGTAGTTGCGACCGCCCACCCAGGCCGGGTCGGTGACGCCGTTCCAGGAGGTGAAGGACAGCCCGACCGAGGCGATCGTGGGACCCCAGATGAGGCCGAGGTCCAGCACGATCGCCACGCCGAGCACGACCGCGATGACGGCGCGGTCGCCAGCACTGAAGCGACGGATCTTCACACGAGTTCCCTTTAAGACGTGAAGATGGTCTTCTTCTGGGCCTCGATGTTCTTCAGGAGGCCGTCGACGTCGTCGGGCTTGTTGATGAACGTCTGCAGTGCGGGGATCATGACCTGCGAGGCGAAGTCGGGGCGGGTGTCGCGGTCCAGGAACTGCGAGATGTGCTTGGCGCTGCCGACCAGCTGGGCGGACTTCTTCTGCAGCGCGTTGTAGCCCGAGGTGTCGGCGGTGGAGTTGGCCGCGATGTTGGTCGGGTTGCTCTTGAGGTAGGCCAGCTCGGCGGGGCCCGTGGCCAGGTACTTGAACAGCTCCTTGGCCCCGGACGCGTTCTTGGGCTTGGCGGCCATCATGAACCCGTCGATCGGCGCCTCGACCGAGTCCTGCCCGAACTCCGAGCTGATCTCCGGGAAGGCGAAGAAGTCGAGGTCGTCGAGGTCGGCGCCGGGGAACTGCTCGCCGACGAAGGTGCCGCAGACGTACATCCCGGACTGCTTGTTGAGCAGCGACTGGGCCGCCTCCTGCCAGGTGCGGCCGTTGGCGCCGGGCTGGTGGTAGGGCAGCAGGCCGCGCCAGGTGTCGAACACGGTCTTGAGCTTGGCGTCGGTCCAGGCCTGCTTGCCGGCCATCAGGTCGACGTGGAACTGGTAGCCGTTGATGCGCATGTTGAGGTAGTCGAACGTGCCCATCGCCGGCCAGCCGTCCTTGTCGGCGAAGGCGACCGGGACGAGGCCGTCGGTCTTCATCTTCTCGCAGAGCGCCTTGAACTCGTCCAGCGTCCTGGGCTCGGCGTAGCCCTTCTGCTGCCACACGCTCTTGCGGTAGAACACGCCCCACGGGTAGTTGTAGAAGGGCAGGAAGTACTGCTTGCCGTCCTCGCCGGTGGAGGCGGCCTTGAGCGCGTCGGAGAAGTTGCCGCCGACCTCCTTCCAGACGTCGGACAGGTCGCCGGCCAGCCCCTGCTTGGCGAAGAACTGCATGCGGTAGCCGGCGAACCAGCAGAACACGTCGTCCGGATTGCCCTGCAGGTACCGGTTGATGTTCTCCTGGAACGAGTTGTGGTCAACGGTGTTGACCCTGACGTGCGAGCCGTTGGGGTAGGCCTGCAGGACGGCGGCCATCGCGGCCTTGGGCACCGAGTCGGAGTAGTTGGAGCCGAACGTGACGTCCGCGGTGGCGCCCCCGCCGCCGCCGGAGTCACCGCCGCACGCGGCGAGCAACGACGTCGCCGCGACGCCTCCGAACCCGGCCAGCGCTCCGCCCAGGACGGATCTACGGGAGAAGTTCATCGCTTCCTCCTCAGCAAGGCACAGAACCAAACGAGAACCTCCAGTAGGGCGACAGTCCTCGCAGAAACGGTCATTGTCAATGGATCTACGCTCTTGATCAGGAGTGATTTGCAGAGATCGATAAGGTTTGCCCGGAAACTTCATCGACATGTGTCGGTAACAACGCCGGACGACGCAAGGCGCGCAGTGAGTAAGTCGTTGTTCGAGTTTGTTGACTTCTGGTCGGCTAGGTTCGAAGCTGTACGCCATGCGAGCGCACCCATGCGCGCCCCTGGGGGGTGACCGCCCGGCGAAATTCTTCGGCCGGGCCAGCGAGGTGCGCTCGTGTGCGAGCGACGTAACGTCTGCGTTGGAACCCGTTGGGGGTTCGGACACCCGCGCAGCCGTGATGACGACCCCCGCTGCGCCTGCGAAGGGAACGGCGTGATGCTCGCACAGCAACGTCAGGCGGCCATCCTCGATCTGGTCCGCCGCCACGGTGGCGTGCGCGTGAGCCAACTGGTCCGCCAGTTCGGCGTCTCCGACATGACCATCCGGCGTGATCTCGAGGCCCTGGCCGACCGCGGCCTCGTCGACAAGGTGCACGGCGGCGCGACCATCGCCGGGCCCGGCTCGACGGAGGAGCCCGGTTTCGACGCCAAGTCGGTGCGCCAGCGCAACGAGAAGGCGGCGATCGCCGAGCGGGCCGCGAAGCTCATCGAGCCGCACACCGCGGTCGCCCTGTCGGCGGGCACCACCACCGCCGCGCTGGCCGCGCACCTCGTCGATGTCCCGGGACTGACCATCGTCACCAACTCCATCCCGGTCGCCGACACCCTGTACCACGCCGGGCGCCCCGACCAGACGGTCGTGCTCACCGGCGGGATCCGCACCCCCTCCGATGCGCTGGCCGGCCCGGTGGCCGAGGCGGCGATCGGCTCGCTCAACGTCGACGTGCTGTTCCTCGGCGTCCACGGGATGAGCCCGCGCACCGGATTCACCACGCCAAACCTCATGGAGGCCGGCACCAACCGGCTGCTGGTCGCGGCCGCGCGCCGACTTGTCGTGCTGGCCGACCACACGAAATGGGAAATGGTGGGTATCGCCACCATCACGCCCCTGGACGAAGCGGACATCCTCATCACCGACGTGGGGCTGGCCGCCGAGGCGCGGGTGCAGCTCGCCGAGCGCGTCGGTGAGCTCATCGTCGTCGACCCGAACGGCTAGCCACGACCGTGGCTGGCCAAGGACCCTGGAGAACGAGTGAAGCGCACGGTCACCCACCTCGCCGACGGCCGGGAGCTCATCTACTTCGATGAGCGCGACGACGCGTCCCGGGACAACGTCGACCAACGGGAACTGCCCCCGCCGCCGCCGGCCTCGGAGATGCGGCACGACCCGATCCTCGACGAGTGGGTGGCCATCGCGGCGCACCGCCAGGCGCGCACCTTCCTGCCCCCCTCGGACCAGTGCCCGCTCTGCCCGTCGACGCCCGAGTGGCACAGTGAGATCCCCGCGCCGGAGTACGACGTGGTGGTCTTCGAGAACCGCTTCCCCTCCTTCAGCCACCGGGTCGGACCCGCCCAGGGCGACGTGCTGCCCGGCCTGGTGCCGACCCGACCGGCGGCCGGTCGCTGCGAGGTCGTCTGCTTCACCTCGGACCACAACGCCTCGTTCGCGTCGCTGAGCCCGGCCCGCGTGCGCACCGTGATGGAGGCGTGGGCCGACCGGACCGCCGACCTGTCCACCCGCGACGACGTCGAGCAGGTCTTCTGCTTCGAGAACCGCGGCGAGGAGATCGGCGTCACCCTGCACCACCCGCACGGGCAGATCTACGCGTACCCCTTCGTGACCCCCCGCACCCGGCGCATGCTGCGCTCGGCCCGCGAGCACCGCGGCCCCGGCAACCTCTTCGCCGACGTGCTGGCGGCCGAGCGGGCCGACGGCACCCGGATCGTGGCCGGCAACGCGCACTGGACCGCCTTCGTGCCGGCCACCGCGCGCTGGCCGTTCGAGGTGCACCTGTACCCCAACCGGCACGTGCCGGACATCCCGGCGCTGAGCAACGAGGAGCGCGACGCGTTCGGGCCGCTGTACCTCGAGGTGCTGCGCCGCCTCGACGGGCTGTTCGGCCTGGCCATGCCGTACATCGCCGCCTGGCACCAGGCACCCGTGCGGGTCGCCCGGGACGTGGCCTACCTGCACCTGCAGGTGTTCAGCACCCGGCGGGCGCCGGGCAAGCTCAAGTACCTGGCCGGATCCGAGTCGGCCATGGGCGTGTTCATCAACGATGTGCGGCCCGAGCAGGCCGCCTCGATGCTGCGGGAGGTCAACCTGTGAGCACCGCCCTGGAACGGCTCCCGGACGGGCCCTACGACTGCGTGTGGGCCAGCCCGGGCCGGGTGAACCTCATCGGCGAGCACACCGACTACAACGACGGCTACGTGCTGCCCTTCGCCCTGCCGCACCTGACCGTGGTCGGCGCCCGCCGCCTCGACGGGCCGCGCTGGTCGATCACCTCCGAGCAGACCGGCGAGACGGTGGAGTTCACCGCCGGCGACAGGGTGGAGGGCTGGGCCGCCTACCCGGCCGGGATCGTCTGGGTGCTGCGCGAGGCCGGCCACGATGTCCCGGGCGCGGCGCTGACCATCGCCTCCGACGTGCCGTTCGGCGCCGGGCTGTCCAGCTCCGCGGCCCTGGAGTGCGCGGTGATGGCCTGCCTGCTCGACCTGGCCGGGCTGGACGTGCCGATGGCCGACCGCCCGCGGCTGGCCCAGCGGGCCGAGAACGAGTACGTGGGCGCGCCGACCGGCATCATGGACCAGTCCGCGTCCACGCTGTGCCAGGAGGGCCACGCGCTGTTCCTGGACTGCCGGTCGCTGGCCACCGAGCAGGTGCCCTTCGACCTCGCCGCCCAGGGCCTGGCCATCCTCGTGGTGGACAGCAAGGCCCCGCACGCGCACGTCAGCGGCGAGTACGCGGCCCGCCGGCGCAGCTGCGAGGAGGCGGCCAAGATCCTGGACGTGACCGCGCTGCGCGACATCGACGAGGCCGGGCTCGACGCGGCCCTGGCGCGCCTCGACGACGAGGTGATGCGGCGGCGGGTGCGCCACGTGGTGACCGAGGACCAGCGGGTGCTCGACACCGTGGACGCGCTGCGGGCCGGGAACGCGCGGGCCATCGGGCCGCTGATGACCGCCTCGCACGCGTCCATGCGCGACGACTACGAGATCACCGTGCCGGAGGTCGACACGGCGGTCGAGGCGGCCCTGGCGGCCGGCGCGTACGGCGCCCGGATGACCGGCGGCGGCTTCGGCGGGTGCGTGCTGGCCCTGGTGGACGCCGAGCGGTGCGCCGAGGTCGAGGCGGCGGTGCGGGGGGCGTTCGCCGATGCCGGCTTCGCGCCCCCCGACGCCTTCGTCGTGACCCCCGCGGAGGGGACCCACCGCATCAGCAGATGAGCCTCGCGTCGGCCCAGTCGGCGTGGTCGTAGTCGATGCTGCCGGCGCTGCCGACGACCAGCCGCAGGTTGGTGCGCCCGGCCACGCTCACGTCGATGGCCACGGGCGCGGCCGCGGTCACCGTCGGGCTCGTGTAGAGCGTCACCCCGTCGCCGAGGACGCTGAACGTGACGCCGGTGGACTGCTGGCCCACCTCGGCGTCCAGGCCGGCGACGGCGGTGAACCGGCTGCACGCGCCGCCGAGCGGCACCGTGACGTCGCTGGCGGCGTGGACCCCGAGGCCCTTCGGGTAGGACACCTGGCCGACGGTGATGACACTGCCGTCGGCGGCGGGCTGCTCGCCGTTGGACATGTCCCGCTCGGCCGGGCCCCAGCCGTTGGTCGCCGTGCCCCAGGACCGGTCGCTGACGGCCGAGCCGGCGCCGGCGGTGGCGCAGGTGAGGGTCGGCGCGCCCCAGTCGGCGTGGTCGTAGGTGTTGCCGTTGGTGCGCGCGTCGGTCACCCGCAGCTCGAGGGTGAGGTAGCCGCCGGTGGAGACCGTCATCCGGGTGGGGGCCTGGCCGCCGGTCTTCACGCCGGAGTACGCCAGGAGCCTGCCGTCGCCGTAGACGGCGAAGCGCACCGAGCCGTTGCCGCCGACCTCGTTGTCGACGCCGACCTGGGCGGTGAACGCCTGGCACGCCCGGCCGAGGTAGACGTGCACGGCCGAGTCGGCGTGGGCGCCGATGCCCTTGGCGAACGTGGTGCCCCCGATGTTGAGGGTTCCGCCGTCGCCCGCCGCGGTCTCGCCGTTGGACCGGTCGCGCTCGGCCGGGCCCCAGCCGTTGCTGCTGTCCGCCCAGGTCATGTCGCTGACCTGCAGCGTGCCCGAGGCCGGGGCGGCGGCCAGGGTGCCGGCCCGGGTGAGCCGGAACATGGCCACGCCGTGCGCGGGCACCGAGGCGCTCAGCGCGCCCGTCGTGCTGGAGGTGGCGCCCGTCCACAGGTTCTTGGCCGTGTACGAGCTCGAGCCCGCCAGCCCCAGTGCCGCGGCGGTCGTGGCGACCGTCGCGGTACCGCTGCCGCGGTTGAGCAGGACGGCGGCGACCGATCCGTCGCTCATCGGCTTGGCCCAGACCTCCTGGTCGCCGTTGTCGGCCACGCGCCGGCCCTGAGAACCGCCCCAGTCCCGGTTGACCGCGATGACGTCGGCGTTGCGCAGGACGCTCAGCGTCGAGGAGCTGACCGAGCGCAGGTCGTTGCCGAGCAGCAGCGGGGCCGACAGCAGCGCCCAGAGCGAGAAGTGGCTGATGTTCTCGTCCTGGGTCAGCGAGCCGTTGCCGACCTCGAGCATGTCGGGGTCGTTGTAGTAGCCGCGGCGGGCGAACGGCTCCAGGCCGGCCTGCTGGTCCAGGATCGAGGTGACGCTCCCCCAGCTGGCGCTGATGTCCCCGGTGGTACGCCAGGAGCTCCCCCCGACGTTCGGCCCGAAGAGCCACGGGTCGTCGTTGCCCCAGTTGCACAGGCTGTAGACGATCTGCCGGCCGGTCGCCTTGAGCGCGTCACCCATCGCCTTGTAGCGGTCGACGGCGGGGCGGCCCTGGTTGTTGCAGTTGTCGTACTTGAGCAGGTCCACGCCCCAGGAGGCCCACGTCTGGGCGTCGGTCGTCTCGTGGTCCAGGCTGGCCGGGAACCCGGCGCAGGTGGCAGTGCCGGCCGAGGAGTAGATGCCGAGCTTCAGCCCGCGGGCGTGCACGTAGTCGGCGATGGCGGCGATCCCGCCCGGGAAGCGGGTCGGGTCGGGCCGCAGCCGGCCCTGGGCGTCGCGGGTGGAGGCCATCCAGCAGTCGTCGATGTCGACGTAGGTGTAGCCGGAGTCGCGCAGCCCGGTGCTGACCATGGCGTCGGCGGTCGCCTTGATCAGGTTCTCGTCGATGTTGCAGCCGAACCGGTTCCAGCTGTTCCACCCCATGACCGGGGCGGTGAGGGGGCCCGGCTGCGGCGTGGCGGCGGCCGCGGCGGGCGAGGTGACGGTCGTAACGACGAGGATGGATGTCGGGGCGGCCAGCCCCAGGGTGAGGGCGGCCGCCGTCAGGGCACGGTGCAGCGCCCCGCGAGATCGGTTCATCGCAGCTCCCAGGTGGATTTCGATCGAACCTGTTGAATATTGTTGTACGCCGCTGGATACCACGGCACAAGGTCGAACGAGCACCCTCCGCCGGTGACGATGTGGTCGCGTCCAGGTCTCGGTCATGTGACAGTTGGTGTTTGGTTTTGGGCGGGTGGGTGGAAAGTCTTGACAGAAAAAGTTGGAGGATGAGTGAATGCGATACACCTCGATGAGGTGCCCGCACAGACACCCCAGTCCACCCCTCGCTCAAGGGAGTGACACCATGATCGATATGCGTGGCCGTTGGCGGCCCGCTCTGGCCGTACTCAGCGCCGCGGCCCTGCTGATGTCCGGCTGCGCGAAATCCGAGGACGACAACGCCGGCTCCCCCTCCACCGCGAGCGCGTCCGCGGCGGCCCAGGCCACGAAGTCCGCCGATGCCGGCGGCGCGAGCTGCACGCTGCAGCAGTACGGCGGCACGAAGATCGACCTGAAGACCGCCACGGTCGGCTTCTCGCAGTCGGAGAAGGAGGCGAACCCGTTCCGCATCGCCGAGACCCAGTCCATCAAGGACGAGGCGGCGAAGCTGGGCATCCCCTCCGACCACCTGAAGACCACCAACGCCGACTCGAAGTTCGACAAGCAGATCACCGACGTGAGCACCCTGATCGACCAGGGCGTTCAGCTGCTGATCGTGGCCCCGCTGAACTCCGACGGCTGGGACTCGGTCTTCGCCAAGGCCTCCCAGAAGAAGATCCCGATCATCACGATCGACCGCAAGATCAACGCGAAGAGCTGCACCGACTACCTGACCTTCATCGGCTCGGACTTCGCGGAACAGGGCAAGCGGGCCGCCGACAAGATGGCCAAGGCGCTCAACAACACCGGCACCGTGGCGATCCTGCTGGGCGCCCCCGGCAACAACGTGACCACGCTGCGCACCAGCGGCTTCAAGGACGAGATCGCCAAGGTCGCGCCCGGCATCAAGATCGTGTTCGAGCAGACCGGCAACTTCTCCCGCGAGGAGGGCCAGAAGACCGCCGAGCAGCTGCTGCAGGCCAACCCGAACGTCAACGGCATCTACGCCGAGAACGACGAGATGGCCCTCGGCGCCGTCACGGCCCTGAAGGGCGCCAGCAAGAAGGCCGGCGACGTCAAGATCGTGACCATCGACGGCACCAAGGGCGCCGTGCAGGGCATCGTCGACGGCTGGATCTACTCGGTCATCGAGTCGAACCCGCGCTTCGGCCCGCTCGCCTTCTCGACCGCCACGAAGTTCTTCAACGGCGAGTCGATCCCGGAGAACATCATCATCTCCGACCGCGAGTACGACTCGACCAACGCGCAGTCGGACCTGGGCCTCTCCTACTGACCCGGGTCGCCCGTACTGACCTTTACAGCTGATGGCCCAGGCCGGAAACCTCCGGCCTGGGCCTTTCTGGAAAGAGGCGATATGACCGAGCCCTTGCTCGAAGTCGCGGGAGTGAGCAAACAGTTCCCCGGCGTGCGCGCGCTCGACGACGTCTCGTTCACGCTGCGCGCGGGCGAGGTGCACGCCCTCGTCGGCGAGAACGGTGCCGGCAAGTCCACGCTGATCAAGATCCTCACCGGCGTCTACCGCCCGGACGCCGGCGAGGTGCGCTACCTGGGGCAGCCGGTCTCCTTCGGCGGCCCGATGGACGCCCAGGCGGCCGGGATCTCCACGATCTACCAGGAGGTCAACCTCGTCCCGCTGATGAGCGTGGCCCGCAACCTGTTCCTGGGCCGCGAGCCGCGCAACGCGATCGGCCTGGTCGACGTGGGCCGGATGAACCGCGAGGCGGCCGAGATCCTGGCCGGCTACGGCATCACCTCCGACGTGCGCCGCCCGCTGGGCCTGATGCCCCTCGGCGCGCAGCAGATGGTGGCCCTGGCCCGGGCCGTCATGATCGACGCCAAGGTCGTGGTCATGGACGAGCCCACCTCGTCGCTGGAGCCGCGCGAGGTGGAGACGCTCTTCGGGGTCATCCACCGGCTGCACGAGCGGGGCGTCGGCATCATCTACGTCAGCCACCGGCTCGACGAGCTCTACCGCATCTGCGACGGCGTGACCATCCTGCGCGACGGCAAGCTGGTGCACGCCGGCAAGCTGGCCGACCTGGACCGGGTCCAGCTGGTCTCGCACATGCTGGGCCGCCCGGTCTCGGCCGGGCGCTCCTTCACCAGCTTCGCCGGCGAGCACGACGCGGCCGGTGGCACCCCGGTGCTGCGGGTCACCGGCCTCAACAGCCGGCACCGGCTGGCCGGGGTCAGCTTCGAGGTGCAGCCCGGCGAGGTGGTCGGCCTCGGCGGCCTGCTCGGCGCCGGGCGCAGCGAGACCATCAAGGCGGTGGCCGGCGCGCTGCCGCTGGACAGCGGCACGGTCGAGGTGGACGGCCGCACGCTGCGCCGCCCGACGCCGGTCGCCGCGCTCAAGGCCGGCATCGCGGTGCAGCCCGAGGACCGCAAGGCCGAGGGGATCGCGCTGGGACTGTCGGTGCGGGAGAACATCGCCCTGGCGGTGCTGCCGCGGCTGGCCACGGCCGGAGTGGTCGCCGAGCGCAAGATCGACGAGATCGTCGAGACGTTCATGACCCGGCTGCGGATCAAGGCGTCCAGCCCGCACCAGCGGGTCGGCGACCTCTCCGGCGGCAACCAGCAGAAGGTGCTGCTGGCCCGCCTGCTCGCCACCGGCCCGAAGGTGCTGCTGCTGGACGAGCCGACCCGGGGCATCGACGTCGGCGCGAAGGCCGAGGTGCAGGCGCTCATCGACGAGCTGGCCGCCGAGGGCCTCGGGGTGGTGCTGGTGTCCTCCGACGCCGAGGAGCTGATCGAGGGCTCCGACCGTGTGGTGGTACTGCGTGATGGCGCCGTCGTGGGCATGCTGCGCGGCGACGAAGTGACGACGGAGCATCTGATGAACGTGATCGCGGTGGCGTCGGCATGAGCGACATGACCACCACTCCGCCCGGGGCGCCTGCGGCGTCGTCCGGCGGGTTCGACATGGCCCGCGTGCGGCGGCTGCTGCCCGTGTACGGCGTCTACGTGGCGCTGCTGGTGCTGGTGCTGTTCAACATCGTGTACACCGACAACTTCCTCGAGTGGTCCAACCTGCGCATCCAGCTCGTCCAGGTCACCCCGGTGGTGATCGTGGCGCTGGGCATGGCGCTGGTGATCGGCACCGAGGGCATCGACCTGTCGGTCGGCTCGGTGATGGCTCTCGGCGCCGCGATCATCCCGCTGTACCTGGGCTACGGCATGGTCCCGGCGATCGTCCTGGCCCTGGTCGGGGGCGTGGCGATCGGCCTGATCAACGGCGGGCTGGTCGCCTTCGTCGGGCTGCAGCCGATCGTGGCCACGCTGGCCATGCTGGTGGCCGGGCGGGGCATCGCGCTGGTGCTGTCCAACGGGCGGTACCGCGACATCCACGACAAGGACTTCCTGGCCATCGGCACCGACTCCCTGCTCGGCGTGCCCTACACGGTGTGGATCGCCGCGGTGCTCGCCGTCATCGTGGGCTTCGTGGTGCGCCGGACCGTCTTCGGCCGGCGGCTGCTGGCCATCGGTGACAACCGGCCGGCCGCGGTGCTGGCCGGCGTGCCGGTGCGCCGCGTGCTGATCACCGTCTACATCATCTCGGGCATGCTCGCCGCGGTCGCCGGCATCATCCAGGTGTCCCGGATCGGCTCGGCCGACGCGTCGCGGATCGGCCTGCTCATCGAGCTGTCCGCGATCACCGCGGTGGTGGTCGGCGGCACGCCGCTGACCGGCGGCCGGGTGCGGGTGCTCGGCACCGTCGCCGGCGCCCTGCTCATGCAGCTGCTCACGGCGACGATGATCGCCAACAACCTGAAGGACTCGACCGCGCAGATGGTCCAGGCGGTCATCATCCTGGTCGCGGTCTACGCGGCGCGCGAGCGGAGGACCCGGTGAGCCAGACCATGACCACCGCCCCGGACGCGGTGGAGCGGGCCGAGGCGGCCTCGATGCGCACCGAGCGCATCGTCGAGCTGGTGCAGCGGCAGGGCGCGCTGGCCGTCCTGGCGCTCGTCATCATCGTCGGGGCGGTTTCCTTCGACAAGTTCCGCACCTACGACAACCTCGGCACGGTGCTCATCTCGGCGGCCGCGCCGGCGCTCATCGCGCTCGGCATGACCTTCGTGATCATCAGCGGCGGCATCGACCTGTCGGTCGGCTCGCTGTACGTGCTCGGCGGGGTGCTCGCCGCGTGGGGGTCGCAGTACGGCACCTGGGCCGCCTTCGCGCTGCCGCTGGCCGTCTGCGGCGCCTGGGGCTTCGTGCAGGGCGCGATCATCGCCTACGCCCGGCTGGCCCCGTTCATCGTCACCCTGGCGGGCCTGCTCGGGGCGCGCGGGCTCATGCTCGCGCTGTCCAAGGAGGGCGCGAACACCTACCTGGTCAAGACGGACTCGTTCAAGCACTTCGGCACGGGCGAGCTCGCCGGCATCGGCTGGCCGGTCTACCTCGTCGCGGCGCTGTTCGCGGTCGGGATGCTGCTGCTGTACCGCAGCCGCTTCGGCCAGTCCGTCTACGCCATCGGCGGCAGCGAGGACGCCGCCCGGCTCATGGGCGTGCGCATCCGCAGCACGCAGATCCGCGTGTACGTGCTCTCCGGGCTGCTGGCCGGGCTGGCCGGCACGATCAACGCGGCCCGGCTGGGCTCCGGCGTCACGGTGCTGGGCACCGGCATGGAGCTCGACGCCATCGCCGCGGTGGTCATCGGCGGCGCGCTGCTGACCGGCGGGGCGGGCACGCTCGGCGGCACCATCGCCGGCGTGCTGCTGCTGCAGGTGATCCAGAACCTCATCAACCAGATCGGCTCGGTGAGCTCGAACTGGCAGACGGTCATCAGCGGCACGTTCATCGCGCTCGTCGTGGTGGCCCAGACGTACCTGGCCCGCCTGCGCCGGGTCGCCTCCGGCTAGCCGTTCCCGGATCGGCAAGGGGCGTCGGGACTTCCCGGCGCCCCTTCGCATTCGGCTTGCATTTGCCTTTGCATTCGGCGATGTGCAACCGCTGACGCAGCGCCGCCACCCGCACACGTTGTGCGACCTCGCCTCCGGCGGCCCCGACACGATGGGTGCCTGCCACTCACCGGAGACGCTGGGAGGTCGCGCGTGAGCGTGCCTGGGTACCGCGACATGCCGGGGCGCGAGTGGGACGCCCACTCCCCCGTGGACCTTGCGGAGGCGGAGGAGTTCCTCGCCCTCTACTACAACGAGCAGCATCAGCGCGACGGCCGCGAACGGCTGGCCCGCGTGCGGGACGAGATCGCCGAGACCGGCACCTACGCGCACACCTACGCCGAGCTGGCGTTCGGCGCCCGGGTGGCGTGGCGCAACGCGAGCCGGTGCATCGGGCGGCTGTACTGGCGCAGCCTCGTCGTGCGGGACCTGCGCAAGGTCACCGAGCCGGCCGAGATCTTCGACGAGCTCGTCCGGCACCTGCGCACGGCCGGGCAGCGGGAGCGGCACGTGATCCGCCCGGTGATCTCGGTCTTCGCGCCGCACCGGCCGGGCCGCCCGGGCCCCCGGCTGTGGAACGACCAGCTCGTCCGGTACGCCGGCCACCGCCACGCCGACGGGACCGTGAGCGGCGACCCCCGGTACGTGCAGTTCACGGAGACGCTCCAGCAGTACGGCTGGCGGGGCAAGCCGGACAACCCGTTCGACGTGCTGCCGCTGGCCATCGAGGCCCCGGACAGGTCGGTGAGCCTGTACGAGCTGCCCGAGGACGCCGTCTGGGAGGTGCCGATCGAGCACCCGGAGCTGCGCTGGTTCGCCGAGCTGGGGCTGCGCTGGTACGCCATCCCGGCGATCGCGAACATGCGGCTGAGCATCGGCGGGGTGGACTACCCGCTGGCGCCCTTCAACGGGTGGTACATGGGGACCGAGATCGGCGCCCGCAACCTCGCCGACCGGGACCGCTACGACCTGCTGCCGGCGGTGGCCGCCCGGATGGGCCTGGACACCTCGACCGAGCGCTCGCTGTGGAAGGACCGGGCGCTGGTCGAGCTGAACCGGGCCGTGCTGTGGTCCTTCGACCAGGCCGGGGCGCGCATCAGCGACCACCACACCGAGTCGGAGCGGTTCCTGGCCCACCTGACCAGCGAGGAGCGCTCGGGCCGGCGCGTGCCGGCCGACTGGTCGTGGATCGTGCCGCCGATGAGCCCCTCGACCACGGGCGTCTTCCACCGGTACTACGACGAGGCCGACCAGCGGCCGGGCTTCTACCTCGACTCCGACGCCCGCGAGCTGGGCAAGCGGGGCCGCTCCCCGGTCCCGCCGGCCGCGGCCCGCTGCCCGGTGGCCCACACGCCGCCGGTTCCGCCGGCCGCAGCCCGCTGCCCGGTGGCCCACACCCCGCCGGTCCCCCGGCCCAGGGCGGTCCCGACGGTCATCGCGCCGGTGCGGCCCGCCGCTCCCGACAGCGTGGTCCTGGAACCCATGCGGTCGAACGGCGGGCCGGTGGTGCCGCGGCAGCGGCCCGGCTGGTTCAGCCGGCTGATCCGGCGGTCCTGAGCACCTCGGCCAGGGCGTCCACGGCGCCGTCGATCTCCTCGCGCGTCACCACCAGTGGCGGGGCGAGGCGCAGGGTCGAGCCGTGGGTGTCCTTGGCCAGCACGCCCCGGGCCATCAGCCGCTCGCTCGCCTCGCGCCCGGTCATCAGCGCCGGGTCGATGTCGATGCCGGCCCACAGCCCGCGCCCGCGCACGGCGGTGAGCCCGTGGCCGACCAGCTCGCCGAGCCGGCGGTGCAGGTGCTCGCCGACCTCGCGGGCGCGCCGCTGCGGCTCGCCGGTGGCCAGCAGGCCGACCACGGCCCGGCCGACCGCGCAGGCGAGCGGGTTGCCGCCGAAGGTGGAGCCGTGCTCGCCGGGGCGCAGCACGCCGAGGACGTCGCGGTCCGCGGCGACCGCGGAGACGGGGACGATGCCGCCGCCGAGGGCCTTGCCCAGCACGTACATGTCGGGCACGACGCCCTCGTCGTCGCAGGCGAAGGTGGCCCCGGTGCGGCCCAGCCCGGACTGGATCTCGTCGGCCACGAACAGGACCCCGCGCTCGGTGCACGCCTCGCGCACGCCGGTCAGGTAGCCGCGCGGCGGGACGAGGACGCCCGCCTCGCCCTGGATGGGCTCCAGCAGTACCGCCACCGTGGTCTCGTCGATCGCGGCCCGGAGCGCGTCGAGGTCGCCGTAGGGCACGACCCGGAAGCCGGGCGTGTAGGGCCCGTAGTCGGCGCGGGCCTCGGGGTCGGTGGAGAAGCTGACGATCGTCGTGGTGCGGCCGTGGAAGTTCCCGTCGGCCACGATGATCGTGGCCTGTCCGTCGGGGACGCCCTTGACCTTGTACCCCCACTTGCGGGCCACCTTGATCGCGGTCTCGACGGCCTCGGCCCCGCTGTTCATCGGCAGGACCATGTCCTTGCCGGTCAGCTCGGCCAGGTCGCGGCAGAACGGGCCGAACTGGTCGTGCAGGAAGGCCCGGCTGGTCAGCGTGACCCGGTCCAGCTGCTCGCGGGCGGCGGCGATCAGCCCGGGGTGGCGGTGGCCGAAGTTCAGCGCCGAGTAGCCGGCGAGGCAGTCGAGGTACCGCCGGCCGTCGATGTCGGTGACCCAGGCCCCCTCGGCCTCGGCGATGACGACCGGCAGCGGGTGGTAGTTGTGGGCCGTGTGCCGCTCGGCCTCTTCGACCGCCGGCGCGGTCCTGTTCGCAACGCTGGTCATGACCGAACCTCCAGGGTGCAGCACTTCGGGCCGCCGCCGGCCTTGTGCAGCTCGGAGACGTCGACCGGGACCGGCTGGAACCCCTTTGACGCTAGCTCGGCGGCAAGCACGGTAGCGGCGGACGGCAGGACGACCCGGTGCCCGTCGCTGACCGCGTTGAGGCCGAGCACGGCGGCGTCGTCGGCGGTGGCGAGGACGGCGTCGGGGTACAGCCGGCGGAGCACTTCCCGGCTGCCCGGCGAGAACGCCCCCGGGTAGTAGGCGATGTTCTCGCGCGACAGCACGGTCAGCGCAGTGTCGAGGTGGTAGTAGCGCGGGTCGACCAGCTGCAGGGTGATCACCGGCCGGCCGAAGATCTCCTGGGCCTCGGCGTGCGCGGCGTGCTCGGTGCGCAGCCCGGTGCCGGCCAGGATCCGCTCGCCGGCGAGCAGCAGGTCGCCCTCGCCCTCGTTGACGCTTTTGGCCGCGTGCACCTCGAAGCCGTTGCGGGCGAACCACTCGAGGTACGCGGGGCCCTCGTCGGCCCGCTCGGGGTGGCGGAACTGGGCGCCGTACACGCGGCCGTCGATGACCGTGGCGCCGTTGGCCGCGAAGACCATGTCGGGCAGGCCCGGCACGGGGTCGATGAGCTCGACGGTGTGGCCGAGCTCCAGGTAGAGCTCGTAGAGCGTCGTCCACTGCGCGACGGCCCGCTCGACGTCGACCGGGGCGGCCGGGTCCATCCACGGGTTGATCGAATAGTCCACGGCGAAGTACGTCGGGCGGCACATGAGGTAGCGACGACTCATGCCTCAAAACCTACGGCCGCCCGGCGCGGCGAACCATTGCGATTCACTGCTTCTGCTCGCGTTTTTCTTGTGTCCTGCCCCCTGTTTCCGGTGATCCGTTGCGCGCTCACGGCGGCGCGGCTACCTGACCTCGCGCCACACGCCGGGCTGGGCCAGCAGGCCCGAGACGCAGTCCATGGCGCTGTCCTCGTCGCCGAACTCGTACCGCCGGGCGCGGCCGTCGGCGCCGCCCTCGCGGGACTCGACCCACCAGTTGCCGGCGTCCTCGAAGAGGTACACGTCGCGGCGGGCCAGACGTCCCCAACTGCCGTTCCACCAGTGCTTTCGGCGCTCCATGAGAACCTATTCGAACACATGTGCCAACCTTGCGGAAGGGCGACCCGCCCATATCGACGCCATTGCGCGCCGCGGGTTAGCCGGGCGCCCCGTCTGGGTACGCCTGTCTGCATGCCGGCGGATCTCATCGACCTCCTGGTGGCCGAGCATCGCCGGTTGGAGTCGCTCTTCGCCGACGTGGAGACCGCGCGCACGGCCGCCGGGCGGGAGGCGGCGCTGGGTGCGGCGCTGGCCGCGCTCGAGCGACATTCCCTGACCGAGGAGCGGTTCCTGCACCCCGCGCTGCGCGACTACCTGCCGGCGGGGACGGAGATCGCCGCCTACGAGGACGCGGAGCACGCGTCGTTCGAGCGCCAGGCCGACGAACGGGGCGCGGGGCTCTTCGACGCGGTGCGCCAGCACATGCAGGAAGCGGAGACCGAGCTCTTTCCGCGGCTGGCCCAGGCCTGCCCGGCCGCGGAGCTGCGCCGCCTCGGCGACCTGCTCGAATCGGTGCGTGTGACGGAATGATCGGGCGGGTAAGCCGCTATTCATGGCAGTTTCCGAGGACCGGCAGCCGCTGATCGCCACGCTCAAGAAGGCCGCATTCCATCTCAAGGACGCGGGGATCCCGTTCTGCCTGGCGGGCAGCTTCGCGGTGTACGCGCGCGGCGGGGAGTCCGTCGATCACGACATCGACTTCCTCATCAAGGAAGAGGACGCCGAGCGGGTGCTCGCCGCGCTGGCCGAGGTCGGCTTCCGCGGCGAGGTGCCGCCGGAGGGCTGGCTGGTGAAGGCCTGGGACGTCACCGAGCACGGCGACCTGCTCATCGACTTCATCTTCTGCCCGGTCCAGCGCCCGGTGACCGACGCGACGTTCCGGGACACGGACGTCATCGCGGTCAACGCCTGCCACATGCCGGTGCTCTCGGCCACCGAGCTGATGATCCACAAGGTGCTCACCTGGTCGGCGCACTACTGCGACTACGCGCGCGGTCTGCCGGTGGCGCGCTCGCTGCGCGAGCAGATCGACTGGGCGCGGGTGTACCGGGAAACGGCCCACTCGCCGTACGCCCATGCTTTCCTGTTCTTGATCGACAAGCTCGGGGTCATGTCGCTGGCCGAGGCCGGCGCCCTGTCCGCGGCCGTTTGAGGGGGCTGACGATGTCCACTGACCAATACGTCGAGGGCGAGCTGCAGCACCTGCTCGCCGAGGACGAACGGATCGCGGAGCAGGGGATCCGGTTCGTGCGCACCGAAACCGGCATCTCGCTGGTCGGCGAGGTGGAGAGCGCCGAGCGCCGCGACCTGATCTGCCAGGTCGTCGCCGAGGCGTTCCCGGACCTGCCGGTGCGGTGCAACATCGGCCTGACCCGCACCCACGAGCCGGAAGAGGTGGAGGAGCTGTGACGGCATGTGTCAGGGTGGCCGCGGTCGGGGACGTGCACCTCGACGCCGATGTCCTCGGGCGGTACCGCCCGGCGCTGGAGCACCTGGCCGGCAAGGCCGACCTGCTCCTGCTCGCCGGCGACCTGACCCGTCACGGCACCCCGGAGGAGGCCCGCTGCGTGGCCCAGGAGTTCGGCGGGCTCCCGGTGCCGGTGGTCGCCATCCTGGGCAACCACGACTACCACGGTGATCAGCAGGACGAGGTCGCCGCGGTACTGCGGGAAGCCGGCCTCACGGTCCTGGAGTGCTCCGGCACCGTCGTGGACTGCGACGGCACCCGGGTCGGCGTGGCCGGCACGAAGGGCTTCGGCGGCGGCTTCGCGGGCGCCTGCGCGAGCGAGTTCGGCGAGCCGGAGATGAAGGCCTTCACCCGCCACGGCCGCGAGGTGGCCTCCCGCTTCGGCGAGGCCCTGGCCGCGCTGGACTGCGACGTGCGGATCTCCCTGACGCACTACTCCCCCGTGCCGGAGACCCTGCTGGGCGAGCCGCTGGAGATCTATCCCTTTCTCGGCTCGTACCAGCTGGCCCAGGCCATCGACTCGGCCCCCGGCGTGGGGCTCGCCGTCCACGGCCACGCGCACGCGGGCTCGGAGCGCGGGACGACGCCGGGCGGCGTGCCGGTGCGCAACGTCGCGCATCCGGTCATCAAGCAGGCGTACAACGTCTACCAGCTGTCGGTCCCGGTGGCCCTGACCCCGGCCTGACCTCCCGACGGGCCGGACGCGCCGGCGCCCGGCCCGTCGGATCCGCTCACAGCGGCTGCGGCAGTTCGCCGCGCAGGAAGGTCAGGGCCCGGGCCAGCAGGCGCGAGACGTGCATCTGCGAGATGCCCAGCCGCTGCGCGATCTGGCTCTGGCTCATGTTGTCCCTGAAGCGCATGGCCAGGATGCGCTGCTCGCGGACCGGCAGGCGGGAGATCAGCGGGCGCAGGGACTCGCGGTCGTCGACCTCCTCCAGGGCGCGGTCCGTGGTACCGAGCAGGTCGGCGAGCTCGGCGCCGGCCTCATCGCCGCCGGCCGGGGCGTTGATGGACAGGGCGCGGTAGGCGTGCGTGACCTCCAGGCCCTCGATGATCTCCTCCTCGGTGACGGACAGGCGGGCGGCCAGGTCGGCGATCGTCGGGGAACGGCCCAGCTCCTGGGCCAGCGGGCCGGAGACCTTGGCGATCTCCAGGCGGAGCTCCTGCAGGCGGCGGGGCACGCGGACGTCCCAGCCCTTGTCGCGGAAGTGGCGCTTCAGCTCGCCGGCGATCATCGGGATGGCGTAGCTGGTGAAGGCGGCGCCGCGGGCGGGGTCGAAGCCGTCGACGGACTTGATCAGGCGGACCACGGCCACCTGGACCAGGTCGTCCAGGGGCTCGCCGCGGTTGCGGAAGCGGCGGGCCAGGTACTCGGCGAGCGGCAGGTACAGCTCGATCAGGCGGCCGCGGACGCGGGGGCGGTCGGGGCTGCCGGACGGGAGGTCGGCCAGGAGCGTGAGCAGGGACCGGGCGGCGGCCTCGTCGTGGTTCGGGCCGCCGTGGGAGCTGCCCTGCGGGCCGTGGGAATGGGCGGTGACGGTCATGAGGGGATCCCCCTGCCTGCCGGCCCGGGGCACGGGTGCGTGCGGACGGCGCGGTGCCCGGGCGGGAGAAGCGAAGGCCGATCGGCGCCCTGTTCTCGAGCGCCCGGCCTGCAGCGGCCCGTGGCGGGATCGCGGCTGCTTGACGAGGCCGCCGGGGCGAGCTTCCACATCCGTCAAGGGACGACCGGCGGAGCGACCATCGGCCGTTCGGCTGATGCGGTCAGACCAACGTACCGCGGCGCATACGCCACGGGCAAGGTGCGCACACGAATGGGGACGAGCTCATGCCGTACAACTGCGGGGTCTCAGGAAACCTCGGAGAGGGCCTCGTCGTCCTCGTCGGTCTCCTCCGCGGGCTCCGGCTCGGCGACGCTGCCAGTCACCGAGCGGTAGACGCGCTCCAGCTCGGCGGCGGTGCGGTCCCAGGTGTAGCGGGAACGAACCCGGTCGATGGCGGCGCTGGCGAAGCTCATCCGGCGGACTTCGTCGCCGAGCAGGCCGCGCAGGGCGGTGGCCAGGGCAACGGTATCGCGCGGGGGAACCAGGACGCCGGTGACGTTGTCGATGACGCTCTCGGCGATCCCGCCGGACGCGTAGGCCACGACCGGCACGCCGCAGGCCATCGCCTCCAGCGGGGTGAGGCCGAAGGGCTCGTACCAGGGCGTGCAGGCCAGGACGTCGGCGGAGCGGTACCAGCCGGCGAGGTCCTCCTGGCCGACGGCGCCGACGATGCGCAGCCGGTCGGCGACGCCGTGGCGGTCGGCGAGCTGCAGCAGGCGGCGGGCCTCCGGGTCGCGGTCGACGCCGGACGGGTCGGGGCCGCCCACGACGACGAGCTCCGCGCCCGGCACGCGGCGCAGGACGGCGACGAGGTCGGCGAAGCCCTTGCGGGCCACGAGCGGGCCGACGCTGAGGATGCGGCGCAGGCCGGGGCGGCGGTGGTCGGCGGCCGGGCCGCCGGGCGTGAACCGGTCCGTGTCGACGCCGGACGGGACGATGACGGTGCCGGAGCGGCGCACCCCCATGCGGCCGAGCTCGGCGACCTCGTCCTCGCTCTGCGCGACGACCCGGTCGGCCATCGAGCCCAGCGTGCGCTCCAGGCCGGCCCGCGGTCCCGGGCCACCCGATCGGTCGTTGGGCACGTTGTGCTCGCGCGGCAGGCGGCGGCGCTCGGCGGAGGCGAGGCCGTGATACGTGACGACGACCGGGCGCCGGTCGTCGTTGGTGGCGGTGAGGGCGGCGAGGCCGGAGAGCCAGTAGTGGGCGTGCACGACGTCGGGGCCGGCGCCGGGGCGCGACCAGCGGGCCGCGAGCGCGCGGCCGAAGTCGCCCATCAGGGGCAGCTGCTCGTCGGCGGGCACCGGGGCGATGGGCCCCGCGGGCAGGTGCTCGATGGTGACGCCGGACTCCAGGTTCACGCTGTCGGGTACGGCCGGGTCGTCCCGGCGGGCGTACACGACGACGTCGTGGCCGAGCCGGGCCAGGGCGTCGGACAGGGCCGCGACGTGCGTGTGCTTGCCCCCGGTGCCGGGCCGGCCCAATGCCAGCGGGTTGGCCTGCCCGGAGATCAGGGCGATCCTCAAGACACTGAACCTCCAGACTGCGCTCACCTGCCACCGCCCCTACCCGGGGCGGTAGGTGGTAAACATCAACGGGCGAGCCGGTCGTCGGCCGCACCAACACAGACCGTACCGAGCAGGAGGGGCGCAGGCATGGTCGACAGGGCACCCGAGGGCGGCAGCGCGGAGCCGGCCGAGGCGCTCGCCGCGCTGGTCGCCAAGCTGCGCGCCGAGCTGACCGGGGTGCGCACCGCCATGCGGAACCGCGCCGTGATCGAGCAGGCCAAGGGCGTGCTCGTGGAGCGGCTCGGGATCAGCCCGGACCAGGGGTTCGATCAGCTGGTTCGGCTGTCGCAGCGGACCAACATCAAGCTCATCGAGGTCGCCGCGGCGATCGTGGGCACCACCTCGCCCGATCCCAACGCGCCGGACGTGGTGAATCTCATCGACGACGAGCTGCGCCTGCACGTGGCGCGGCGCAGGGCCGATTCGCGGCAAACCGGGGCAAAAAAGCCGGAAAAGCCGGATACCGTACCGCCGTCAGCCCGCAAACGCGCCAGCCGCACGCCCGAGGTGGAGGCACTGCAGTCCCAGCACCAGCTGCTCAGCGCCCGGATCGCGGCCGCCCGCAGCTACGACGAGATCTGCGAGGTGCTCGGCACCGCCCCGACCGCCTGGCCGGCGCCCAGCTCGGTGCTGCTCACCCTGCTCGATCCGGACGGCGCGCAGCGCGGCGTCGGCGCGCACGGGGTGCCCGGCGAGGTGCGCAGCCGGTGGTCGCGCATCCCCCCTGACCCGGGGCTGCCGCTCGTCGTGGCGGTGCAGGACGTCGAGACGCTCTGGCTCTCCGGGCAGAACCCGTCGGGACGGTACCCCGTGATGGGGCACATTCCGTTCAGCGGGGACACGCTGCTCGCCTCCCCGCTGATCTCCGGCGAGCGGGTCATCGGCGGGATCCTGCTGACCTGGGCCGACGGGCTGCCGGAGGCCGAGGAGCTGCGGCGGTACGTCAGCGCGCTCCTGGAACCGGTCGCCCGCCAGGTCGACGCGCTCATCGGCGACGAGATCGCCAGCGCCTGGTTCCACGTGGCCGGCGAGGAGATCGGGCAGGCCGCCCCCGCCCAGGTGTGGCTGCCGACGGTGGTGGACGCCCTGCACGACCCCGGGGCGCTGCTCTCCCCCGTGTTCGAGGAAGGGCAGCTGGTCGACTTCCGGGTGGAGTACGCCAACGGGCTGGCCCGCAAGATCTTTGCCGGCGCCCGGGTGGACCCGGACGAGGCGACGCTGCTCGCGGCGTACCCGGCGCTGGGCAGCTCGACGCTGCTGCCGGAGTTCGCGCTGGTACTGCAGGACGGCCAGCCGCGGCGGCTGGACGGGCTGCGGGCCGACCCGCGCACCGACGGGGTGCCCGGGCCGCAGACGCTCTCGGTGCACGCCGTGCGGCTGTGGGACCGGGTGTTCGCCGTCTGGCGGGTCGCGACCGAGGCCGACCTGCTGTACGACCAGCTGCTGCAGGCCGAGCGCATCGCCGGCATCGGCTCCTTCTGCTGGGAGCTGCGCGACCCCGAGCCGCGCTGCTCCCCCGAGCTCGTCCGGCTCTTCCACCGCGGCGCGGCGCCGCGCGACGGCGGGCGGGTGCCGGTCGAGGAGCTCACCGCCTCGGTGCACCCCGACGACCTCCTCGGCGTGCAGGACGCCGTGCGGCGCACGATCGTGGAGGGCAAGCAACTGCTCTGCGAGGTGCGCGGGGCAGGCCGGGTCAACGGGCGCCGGCTGCGGATCGCCGCCGAGCCGATCTTCGACGACGCCGGCAACGTGACCGCGGTCCGCGGCACCGTGCAGGACGTCACCGAGGAGCGGGCGATCGAGGCCCGCCTGCGCCGGGCCGAGGAGGCCCTGGCCGCGCAGCGGCACCGGCTGGCCGACGAGCGGCGGGCCGCCGAGGCCCTGCAGAAGGCGCTGCTGCCGACCGAACCGGAGCTCGGCCGCATGGAGGGCGTGGAGATCTGCGGGCGATGCCGCTCCCCCGAGCGGGTCGGGACCGTGGACGGGGACTGGTACGACGCCACGCCCATGGCCGGCGACGGCACGATCCTCGTCCTGGGTGACGTGGACGAGCGCGGGCTGTCGTCGATGACCACGGCGGCGCGGCTGCGCTACGCGGTGCGGGCCTACGCGACGCTGGACATGTCCCCGGGCGACATCCTGACCGCGGTCAACGCGATGCTGTGCGACATGGAGGTGGAGCACACCGCGTGCCTCGTGGTGGCGCGGTACTCCCCCGCCTCGCGCGAGCTGCGGTGGGCGGCGGCGGGGCAGGTGGCGCCGGTGCGGTACACCGCGGACGGGCAGGGGACGGTGCTGTCGGGGCCGCTGGGGCTGCCGCTGGGCGAGGTCGCCGAGATGCGCTACACCGACACGGTGGTGACCCTGGCCCCGGGCGACCGGGTGCTGTTCTACGCCGGCGGGCAGTCGGGGGCCGGGCGCAGCCGGGGCGACCGGCGCCGGGGCGGGAGCCTGGAGCTGATCCGGCGGGCCGGGGAGACCATCGACCTGACCGACTTCGACTCGGTGGTGACGCACCTGGTGACGAGCCTGAACGTGCCGGACGACGAGGACGTGTGCGCGATGCTGGTGCACGTGCCCTGACGTCTGCCCCTCCTGGAGCGTGCGGGTGCCCTCCTCAGAGCGTGCGGGTGCCCTCCTCAGAGCGTGCGGGTGTCCCACTCCCACGGCAGCGACAGGCCGTCGAAGCGGCCCAGGGCGTCGCGGTGGCGGGCGGCGATGACGATCCGGTCGGGGCCCAGGTGGGCGAGCAGGTCGTCGTCGCCGTAGTAGCGCAGCCGCGGGTCGGGCCACTGCCACAGGGCGTCGTCGAGCTCGCGGAGGCGGACCTTGACGGACCGTAGCTCCTCGGGGGCCGGGTGCATGCGCACGAGGCCGTGCAGCGGGGCGTAGGTGGCCTCGTAGACGGCGACGTACACCAGGAAGCGCGACAGCGTCAGGCCGGTCGGGAACTCGTCGTTCTCGATCACCTCGGGGTCGGGGGTGCCTGTGTTCTCGTAGGAGTACCAGTCGCCGGCGCCCTGCCAGAAGCGGATCGCCGGGTTTCGGCGCTCCCGCGGGCCGGGCGGCGGGAGCATGACGTGGTCGCGGCTGAGGGGGTAGGAGTAGCGGGCGGCCAGGCGGTGCCACTCCTGCAGCGGCTCGGGGGCCTCACCCTTCCCGCCTTCCTCGTCCTGCTCGGCGGTTGGGGCCGGCGGGCGGTCGGGTGGGCCGTACCAGCGGTAGACGAAGCGGCCGAGGCTGTCGGGGGCTACGACGTCCAACTCGTACACGGGCACCATGATGCCGCGCCGCGTTTTGGGCGTCGCTGTTGCCGGTGCGGGGCGATATAAATGTCGGTGGATGGGGGCGCGGGCTTCGGGGTGGGGATGAGCGGCCCGGTCCTCGGCGGGGGCCCGACCGCCGGGGACCGGGTCCCTACCGGCTTTCGGCCGGGTCAGGGCTTTGAGGGTCGCGGGCTGGTCGCGATCGGGGCTTCGAGGGTCGCGGACTCGCGGTCGGGGCTTTGAGAGTCGCGGGCTGGTCGCGATCGGGGCTTCGAGGGGTCGCGGACTCGCGGTCGGGGCTTTGAGAGTCGCGGACTGAGTTGCGGTCGGGGGCTTTTGGGGGTGGCGGTCGGGGCCTTTTTGGGGCGCACCGACACGCCCCGGGGGCGGCCCAGAACGTGCCGGTGCGGTCTGTGGGCCCGGACTCCGGGCGCGCGGTCAGTGCAGGGCGGCCTGCAGGTGGGCGTGGATCGTGCGGGCCGCGGTCTGCGCAGCGCGGATGGCGGCCACGTCGGCCGGGTCGTGGGGGAAGAACGTCAGGCGGCCGTCGTCGCGCAGCAGGACGGGCACCTCCAGACGCTCGAGGATCGCGCTCAGGGCACGCTGGGCGTCCAGCGCGGCCCGGCCGGCCCGGCGCACCACGGCGGCCGGGACTCGCCACAGGTCGTCGACGGTGCACGCCGACGGGAGCACATCGACCATCATGGTTTTGACAATAAGAACGGCCCGGGAGGTACCGCCACCAAGATTTTTTTCCTGTGGATAACTTCCCGATCGGTCGGGCGAACGGATGTCAATACAGCCGTCGAGAGGCCGACGCGGGCCGTTGAGACGATCGCGGCGAGATGGCCGATCCGTATGCTGGCGCCGTGGACTCGGTGGGGTACCGGCTCGGGGTCGACTTCGGTACCTCGAATACCGTGGCGATGCTGGCCTGGCCGGACGGGCACGTGCGGCCGCTGTTGTTCGACGGGTCGCCGACGCTGCCGTCGGCGGTGTACGCGGACGAGGCGGGCGGCCTGCTCGTGGGGCGTGACGCGATGCATGCGGCGCGGATCGGGCCGGAGCGGTACGAGCCGAACCCCAAGCGGCGCATCGACGAGCCCGCGGTGCTGCTCGGCGACCGGGAGATCGCCACCGTGGACCTCATCGCCGCGGTGCTCGGCCGGGTCGCCGGGGAGGCGCGGCGGGTGACCGGCGGGGTCCTCGGGCCGGCCACCGTGACCTGCCCGGCCGCGTGGGCGCAGACCCGGCGCGGGGTGCTGCTGGCCGCCGCGCGGCGGGCCGGGCTCGGCGAGGTGACGCTGGTGCCGGAGCCGGTGGCCGCCGCCCAGGTCTTCCTCACGCTGCCCGGGCAGGACGCGCCGCGCGGGCGGCCGGGGCCGGCGTTCGTCGTGTACGACCTCGGCGCCGGGACGTTCGACGCCTCCGTGGTCCGGCACGCCGGGGAGTTCTTCGAGGTGCTCGCGACGGAGGGGCTGAACACCAGCGGCGGGCTGGACATCGACGCGGCGATCGTGGCGTACCTCGGCGCGAGCAACGGCGGCCAGAACCCCGAGGCGTGGGGGCGGCTGGCGCACCCGTCGACCAGCGCCGAGCGGCGGGCGCACCGGATGCTCTGGGACGACGTGCGCTCGGCGAAGGAGATCCTCTCGCGGACCGCGTCGACGATGATCCACGTGCCCCCGCTCGACGCCGACGTGCCGCTGGGGCGGGACCAGTTCGAGCAGCTGGCGCGGCCGATCCTCACGGCCACCGTGACGGCCACGCGGGCCGCGGTCGCGGCGGCGGGGCTCGGGCCCGGGGACGTCGGCGGGGTGTTCCTCGTGGGCGGCGGGAGCCGGATTCCGCTGGTGGCGACGATGCTGCACCAGGCGCTCGGGAAGGCTCCCACGGTGGTGGAGCAGCCGGAGCTGGTGGTGGCGCAGGGGGCCGTGGGGGCCTCCGCGCAGTTCACGCTGCCGTCGCCGGGTGGGGTTGCCGGAGGCGGTTACGGGGGCGGTGCCGGCACGGCGTATGCGAGCGGTTCCGGCGCGGCGTATGCGGGCGGTTCCGGGCCTTACCCGGCGCCCGTGTCGGGAGTGCCCGTGTCGGGGATGCCCGTGTCGGGGACGCCGTCCTCCGGGGGTGGACTCGGCGGAGGTGGGGCGGTCGCGCCGGTGTCGCCCGGGCTCTTGTCGGCGCCGGTCACTGGGTCTCCGGCCGGCGGGTTTCCGGCCACTGGGTCCCCGGTCGGTGGGTCTCCGGCCGGCGGGTTTCCGGCCACTGGGTCCCCGGTCGGTGGGTCTCCGGCCGGCGGGTTTCCGGTCGGTGGGTCACCGGTCGCGTCGCCCGGGAACAGAGCAGTCTATTCCGGTGGCGCTGGTGGAGCGGAGCGTTCCGGTCCGGCCGGCGGGCGGATTCCCGCGGGTCCGGCCGGGGTCGGTCCGACCGGCGGTGGGCGGGCCGCCTCCGGTGGTGCCGCGGGTGGCGGGGCTCCGGCCGAGCGGAGGCGCGGCAAGGGAGTGATCGCCGCCGCCGTCGTGATCCTGGTGCTGGTGCTCGGGCTCGGGGCGTGGGGGGTGGTGTACGCCATCGACAAGCTGGGCGGCGGGTCCGGCGACGACGGATCCGGTCAGGGCACGCACGTCACGGCGGACCTCGAGCATCCCGACGTCGACTGGTCGAGCACGGCCGAGGCGTACGACAACAAGCCGGGCACGACGATCGGGTACCAGTGCCCGGCGAGCGGGACGATCATCACGGTGTGGGGGTCGGGGCCGTACACGACGGACTCCTCGGTCTGCACAGCAGCGGTGCACGCCGGGAAGATCACGCTCGACGACGGTGGCCGGGTGGTGATCAAGATCGTGGCCGGGCCGAGCTCCTATGAGGGGACCACGCGACACGACATCGTGACCGTCTCGTACGGCGAGTTCGCCTGGGCGTACGAGTTCGTCGGCTGACGCACGCGCCACCGGGCCCGGGCCGTGCGGCCCGGGCGCGGCGATCGGCGGTCGGCCCCGGGGTCAGAGGGTCTGGGTCTTGGCCACGGCGAGCAGCTCGCTGGAGTGGCTGCCGAAGACCCCTACCGTGTCGGGGCGGGGAGTGAAGCCGGGCAGGGCGGTCAGGCCGTCGCTGCCGTCGACCAGGCGCAGGGCGAACGGGGCGGTGTCCTTCAGCACCAGCGTGACGTCCAGGCCCTCGGCCGGCGGGCCGTGGAAGACGACGCCGAAGCGGTCCTGCTCCTCGATGTAGGTGGTGGCGGCGCGACCCTCCACCGTGGCCGACACGATCCGGTGGTCGCCGACCGGACCGTAGAAGGACAGGAAGCGGACCGAACGCTTCGAGGCGATGCGCAGGTGCAGGGTGCGTTGCCCGCCCGCCGTGCTGTCGGACAGCACCGTGGCCTCGGGGGCGGGGAGGTCGGCGGCCTGGGCCGGGCCTACCGACAGCTCGCCGGCCGGCAGGACCGGGAACTGGCGGTTCAGGGACTGGTGGCCGTGCACATAGCGGGAGGTCCAGTCGCCCGGGGACTGCTCCAGGCTGACCCACTCGGCGGTGCCGGTGTCGCGGTCCAGGGCGTACATCAGGTGGGTCGGCTCGGGGTGGGCCGGGTCCCAGTTGTCGACCACCATGCCGGTGGTGGTGCACACCAGCGACACCACCAGGGCCACGGCGGCCGGGGCGGCGGCCCGCAGACGGCTGCGCGCGGCCAGCGGCGGGCGGAACAGCAGTTCCAGGACCGGCAGCACGGCCAGGCCGAGCAGCGTCGCGAACATCGCCGCCGCCGCGCCGGTGGCCAGGCCGAGGGCCGGGAGGAACAGCGCGACGGTCGGGGCCAGCACCAGCACGGGCACGGCGGCGCCCACCGTCAGCACGGCGGTCCTGGCCAGGTGCGGGCGGACGTACAGGGCGGCAATGCCGGCCAGCGAGCCGGCCAGGGCGGGGATGGCCACCAGGTAGGAGCCGCCGGGGATCACGGCGGCGAAGACCGCGCCCAGCAGGGCGAGCAGCGCCAGGCCGCCCGTCGCCAGTGGGACCGGGCCCAGGCGTCGGCGGCTCGTGGCGTACCACGTCAGCAAGATCGCGGCCGTGAGCGCCAGCACGCCGAAACGGAACCAGGTCGGGCGGGCCGGGTCGAGCAGCTCGCCGTAGCCGGGGCGGATGAGCACCAGCAGCGACCACAGGACCTGGGCGGCCACGGCGGCGGCGATCAGCGGTACCAACGTCAGGGCCAGGGCGGACAGGGTGCGCGGGATCGTGGTCAGGCCTCGGCGGCGGGCCAGAAGGACCAGGGCGGCGACGGCGAGCAGGGCCAGCGCCGCGATCGGCCAGGTCAGTGTCGCCGGGTAGCGGACCAGGAGGCCGGCGAAGGGGAAGTACACGGCGTCGCTGCTCGCGGGGCGCATGAGCGGGGGCAGGTCGGCGCGGCCGAACTCGCGGGTCAGCGCCAGCGCCTCGTCGCCGTGGTGCTGGAGGCTGGCCCGGTTCATCGTCGACGGGCGGTCGAAGGGGCTGTGGTAGACCGAGGAGCCGTCGATGTACGCGGTGTTGAGGCCGGTGAAGCGGGACTGGGCCAGGAACGGCGTGAAGTCGGTGTCGTTGGACAGCAGGCGGTACACCTCGACGGCGAGGCTGGTGCCGACGGGGTACGGGGTGCGGGCGTAGACGTCGATGAGGTCGGCGTTGCCCTCGGAGGTCTGGAACATGACGGCGGGGCCGCTGCTGCCGCGGGCCTCGAAGTTGAGCACGACGGACGGCTTCTGGCCGAGTGGGTGCTGGCTGACGAACGCCTCGGCGCCGCAGAGGCAGGCCTCCTCGGCATCGGTGAACAGGAAGACGACGTCGTTGCGGGGGCGCTCGGCGCCGGGGGCGGTGAGGGCGCGGGCGACCTCGAGCAGGGTGCTGGTGCCGGCGCCGTCGTCGTTGGCGCCGTAGCTGACCTGGACGGAGTCGTAGTGGGCCATCAGGACCAGCTGGCCAGTCGAGGCGGTGCCGGGGAGCACGGCGACGACGTTGCGGATGTGGGCCATGCCGCCGTCGCCGAACTTGCCGGCGTTGACACCGACCGCGTCCTGGACCTCGGGGTGGAGGCCGTCGGCGGTGAGGGTGTCGATGACGTACTGCCGGACGCGGTCGGCGGCGGGGCTGCCGGTGACGTGGACCTCCTGGCCGATGCGCTGCACGTGCTCGAACGCGCGGCCGGCGGAGAACTGGTCGGCGGGGGCCGTCGCCGGGCGGGGGGATGGCGGCTGCACGTCGGCGATGCCCAGGGCGGCGATGATCGCGAGGACGATGAGGGTGGCGGCGGCGACCAGCGGGCGGCGGGGCGGGGTGGCGAAGCTGCGGTCCCCCTGTACGGGAGCCGTGGCTGGCGATGGGGTGACGGCGCTGGTCCGGTCGTCCGGTTCGGCGTTGCTCGCCTGCTCGGTGCCGGCCTTTGGCTCGCTGTGGGCCGGCGGCTCGGTGCTGGTGGCGTCGATTCGAGCGGGCTCGGTGGACTCCACGGAGGGGGGCGTCGTGGCTGCGACGGGCTCCGGGGCGGGCTTGGCGGCGGGGGCCGGGGTGTCGCCGGGGCTGGCGGGTGTGGTGTCGTCGGACACGGTTCGTCCTCCTGGGCAGGTGCCGGCGGGGTGTCCCGGCGCGGGGTGAAGCCATTCTGCACACGGTCTCCCGCGGGGCTCGGGCGGGCCAGGAAGACCGATTCCGGAGTGTGATGTCCTCCGAACGGAGTGCTCCGGTTCATGAACGGGTGCCGGTCGGTTGTTGGCGACCAATTCGGGGCCTGGAGTGCCTAGCGTCATCGTCCATGAACAACGAACTCACCCCCGCCGCCCCCGTGGAATTCGACGCCGGGTACCTGGCGACCGCCGAGCTCGATGCCCGGTTCTATCTCGACCAGGTCATGGCCATGGTCGGCGTCGACGGGCTGGTCGAGGCCCTTGCCCAGCCGTTCCTGCTCGCGCGGGTCGACCAGCACGCCGCGGCGGTGCGGGAGAGCCTGGTCGCGGCCGGGAAGACGATCGACTCGATTGCGCTGGCCGGGTACGCCCGGTCGGTTATCGCCGTGCACCAGCGGCACGGGCGGCCGCTGCCGACGCCGGACAGCGTGAACTGGTCGGACGCGGACTGGACCGTGCTGCGGCTGGTGGCGGTCTGCCATCTTGCCGACGCCGTCGACGCGTTCTGATCTCCGCCTGGGGGTGGGTGTGTGGCGCGCTCACCGTGCGGCTCGCCGCGGGCGGGTCGTGGGGCGCGCGACTCGGGATCGGAGTGCCGTCGAACTGGACATAAGTCCCGTCGGGCGAAAAATCCGATAAGTCGTGGCGCGGAGCGCCCGACTTATCGAAGTCAAGACCGATTTGCCGAGACCAAGACCGATCATCGGGGCCGGGCACATTGGCCCAGGCCCGCATTGACCCAGGCCCGCATTGACCCAGGCCAGGGCCGTTGGCTGGAACCAGGCCGAGGTTCAGCACAGGAATGCAGGTCGCCCAGCGGCGAGCGCGGTGCAGCGCGGACGCCATCAGGGCACGCGTCAACGCATGGGGCAGCACATCAGCGGAGTGCCCGCAGGGCACTGTGCGCGCTTCGGGCCGGGTGTCACTGCTTGTTGCCGCTAGGGCACTGTGGGATACCGAAGTGGGCACTTGACGTACAACTGCGGTCGTTAACGGCGGCGGCCGGAGGACTCGTTCCAGCGGAAGTGCACGAACAGGCGGCCGAAGTTGTCGGAGTCTTTCTCGACGCGGTGGTACAGGGCCTTGATCTCGCGCTGGTCGAGGAAGCGCAGCACACGCTTCTTGAGGGCGCCCGACCCCTTGCCGGGGATGATCTCGACGAGGGTGGCGCGCTTGGCCACCGCCTCGTCGATGATCGCGCGCAGCGCGCGGTCGATGTCGCCGCTGCGGTTGAAGATGTCGTGGAGGTCGAGCTTGAGCTTCACCCTCCCAGCGTAGTCACTCCCCCGGTGACCGGGTGCCCCGCCGCCTTCCAGGCGTGGAAGCCGCCGGCCAGGTCGGTCGCCCGGTGCAGGCCGAGGTCCTGCAGCGCCGCGGCGGCCAGCGACGAGGTGTAGCCCTCGGAGCAGAAGACCACGACCGGCAGGTCGTAGCGGTCGGCGATGTCGAGGCGGGCGTCGCTTCGCGGGTCGAACCGCCACTCCAGGACGTTGCGCTCGATGACGAGCGCACCCGGGATCTCGCCCTCCGCCGCGCGCTGGGCGGCGGGGCGAATGTCGACGAGGACGGCGCCTTCCGCGGCGGCCAGGCGGGCCTGGTCGGCGTCGAGGCGGGTCAGGCGGGCGCGGGCCTCGGCCAGGATGGCGTCGATGCCTCGGCCGGGGGTGCGGGTCGGGGTGGTCGTCGTCACCAGTCCGCCCCCGCCGTCGTGATGGACTCGACGCTGAGGCGGCCGTCGTGCAGCCGGTAGCGGGTCATGGCGGTCAGGGCCGGGCCGTAGGCGTGCACGGTGACGGCCGGGCGGGCGCCGGCGTTGACGATGCGGTGCACGTGGTGGGCGCCGAAGCGGCGGCCGTCGCCTGCGGCGTAGGGGGTGGCGGCCAGCTCGCCGCCGCGGACGGTCTGCTCGACGACCTCGCCGGAGACCACGGTGAAGGCGCCGGCGGAGCCGCCGTGGTCGTGCAGGTCGGTGGCCTGGCCGGGCAGCCAGGTGAGCAGCCAGACCTCGTGGTCGTCGGCGACGGCGAGGCGGCCGTACCAGCGCTTGGCAGGGTCGAAACGGGGGGCGAACGGCCAGTCGTCGGGCTCCGCGGCGTAGGCACGGGCGAGCGACAGGAAGTCGGTGGCGGTGACGATGGGCATGTCATTTCTCCAGTATTAGTACTTGTTAGATAGGAATTTAACCAGAGACAGTGCCCCTATGGACGGAGGCACGGCGAAGGGGTCGCGAGCGAGAGCTCTAGCGGGGACAGCGCGCGCTGGCGTGTCGAACCAGGTCGACCACCAGTCGTTGGGTCAGCAGCGCGCCGTCAGGCCCCATGAAATCGATGTTGCCGAGCTACCCGCGACATCGTCAACCTGCGTCCACGATGCGGGAAAGATGTGATGCTGAGAACGGCTGGCGGGCTGTCAGCGGATGACAGGACGATGTGCGCGGTTTGACAGCGGGGCAGGGCATGCTGCACTGCGTTAGGAAAGACTTCCACAGGGGGAACACGCCATGAGCTTCGCTTTCCAGGCAACCGGCCTGGTCAAGCGCTTCGGCAAGACCACCGCGCTGGCCGGGGTGGACCTGGCCGCCGAGCCCGGGACGGTGCTCGGCGTCCTGGGCCCGAACGGGGCCGGGAAGACCACTGCGGTGCGCATCCTGGCCACGCTGCTGCGCCCGGACGAGGGCCGGGCGGTCGTCGGTGGGTACGACGTCGTGCGCCAGCCGGCCGCGGTGCGCCGCATCAGCGGGCTGACCGGGCAGTTCGCGTCGGTGGACGAGGATCTCACGGGGACCGAGAACCTCGTGCTCATCGGACAGCTGCTGGACCTGCGGGCGAAGGAGGCCAAGACCCGGGCGGCGCAGCTGCTCGCCGAGTTCGACCTGACCGAGGCGGCGAACCGGCCGGCCAAGACGTACTCCGGCGGCATGCGGCGCCGGCTCGACCTGGCCGCGAGCCTGGTCGGGCGGCCGGCCGTCGTCTACCTCGACGAGCCGACCACCGGGCTGGATCCGGCCAAGCGCGAGGACGTGTGGAACATGGTCCGCGCGCAGGTGCAGGAGGGCACGACGGTGCTGCTGACGACGCAGTACCTGGAGGAGGCCGACGCGCTCGCCGACAACATCTCGGTGATCAACCACGGGAAGGTCATCGCGCACGGCACGCCGGCGCAGCTCAAGCACATCGTCGGCGGGCAGACGGTCAGCGTGCGGCCGGCCGATCCGGCACACCTGGACATGGTCGCGACGATCCTCACCGCGGTGTCCGGCAACGAGCCGGAGTCACACGCGCGCGGGGTGCTGTCGGTGCCGGTCTCCGACGACAGCGCCATGACGGCCGTGGTGCGGCGGCTGGACGAGGCCGGGATCAGCGTCATCGAGCTGTCGCTGCACCTGCCCAGCCTCGACGAGGTGTTCTTCACGCTGACCCGCGAGCGGCAGGAGGTGGCGGCATGACGACCACGACGACGCGCGAGGCCTCGGCCGACGGCACGCAGTTCATCGCGGCCGTGCCGGCGCGGCCGTTCGGGCTGGTGCGGCACAGCCTGGTGATGGCCCGGCGCAGCCTGATCAAGACGATGCGCACGCCGGAGCAGCTGCTCGACGTCACGCTGCAGCCGATCATCTTCATCGTGCTGTTCGTGTACCTCCTGGGCGGCGCCATCGCCGGGTCGCGCCACGACTACCTGCAGTTCCTGCTGCCGGCCCTGATGGTGCAGAACGTGCTCTTCGCATCGGCGCCGACCGGGGTGAGCCTGAACACGGACATCAAGACGGGGGTCTTCGACCGGTTCCGCAGCCTGCCCATCGGGCGCTCGGCGCCGCTCATCGGCGGCGTGCTCGGGGACATGATCCGGTTCGTGGTGTCGATCGTGGTGATGATCGGCTTCGGGTACATCCTGGGCTTCCGCATCGGCACGTCGTGGCCCGAGGTGATCGCGGGCTGCCTGCTGGTCATGTTCATGGCGTTCTGCTTCAGCTGGATGTTCGTGCTGCTGGGCATGATCGTGCGGGAGCCGGGCGCGGTGCAGGGGCTCGGCTTCGTGATCATGTTCCCGCTGACCTTCGGGACCAACGTGCTCGTGCCGACGAACACGCTGCCTGGGTGGCTGCAGGCCTGGGTCAAGGTCAACCCGGTCGCGGACGCGATGCAGGCGGCGCGGGGGCTCATGGTGGGGCACTCGCCGGTGTTCGAGCCGGTGATGAAGACGCTGGCATGGTCAGTCGCGATCCTGCTGGTGTTCGCGCCGCTGGCCGTGCGCGCCTACCGTCGCAAGGCCTGACGCCCCGTCGTTCGCCGGCTCCGACGCTGGTTGTCCGACTCTTACGCTGGAGCTGGTGGTCCCGTTCTCACGGGGTGACCAACTCCAGCGCCTCGGCCCGCGGCATGCTCGTGCCGCGGGCCAGCGCCGTTTCCAGGGCGGGCCCGCCCAGCTCGGCGCGCAGGGCCGCCAGCCGGGCCGTCCAGTCGGCGTTGGCGGCGTCGCGAGCGCCGGCGAGCTGGGCGGCGGCGCCCAGCTGCTGCGCCGCCCGGGCGTGGTCGCCGAGGGCCATGGTCAGGCCGGCCAGCGTGACGGCGAGGGTGCCGACCACCGGCATGTCCCGGGCGCTGAGGGCCAGGGTCATCGCCTCGGCCAGGCGCCTGCGGGCGAGGTCGTCCTCGCCGCGGGCTATGTCGACCTCGGCCCGCCCGGCGAGGAGGATCGCCTTGTACTGCGGGGCGACCACCGGTGACACCTGCTGGAGCCGCCACGCCTCGGCGTAGAGCCGGTCCGCCTCGTCGAGGTCTCCGGCGGCCCGCTCCAGGTGACCGAGCACGAGCATCGCGTGCGACACGTCGCGGGCGCTCTGCGTGACGTCCTCGACGAACCCGCGCAGCGCCGCCCGGGCCGCCTCCGTGCCCTCGGTGTGCCGGCGCAGGGCGGCCATGCTGACCTGAAGGTAGGCCTGGCTCGAGTGGACTCCGAGCTGGGCCTGGAGATCGATCGACTCCTCGAACAGCTCTATCGCCGCCGCGAAGTCGCCGCGACGGGTGTTGGCCGAGGCCAGTGAGGCGAGGGTCATCGCCAGGCCCCAGCGCTCGCCGACACGGCGGAACGCGGCCGCGGAGGCGTCGAGGTCGCGCACCATGCCGTCGATGTCGCCGTCGTTCTCGTGCAGGTGACCGAGGATCGACAGCAGCATGCCCCTCGTCCAGGTGTCGATCGGCAAGGCCAGCCGCCGCTGGATGGCCTCGGCGCCGCGCTCGCTGTCGTCGCGGAACAGCAGGACCACTGGCTCGATCAGCGTGACGAACGGGTGGGCGCCGGGTGGGATCGCGGCGGACAGCTCGACCAGCTCGTCGAGTTGGTCCGACGGGCACTGGAAGTCGCCGGAGAAGCCGCTGTTGACCACGTACATCGACATGACGACCAGCCGCAGCTCCAGCGGCACGGACGCGGGCGCGGGCGCCGATCCCCCGTCCGCTTGCTCGCCGGCCTCCTCACCGGGTTCGTGGTCGGGCTTGTCGCCGGCTTTGTCGCCGGCTTTCTCGTCGGCCGGGCCGGTCGGTATGGCGAGGATGCGGCGCAGCCACAGCGCTGCCTCGCCGTGGTTGTCCTCGAACGTCCAGAACCAGCCGCAGGCGGCGCCCAGGCGGTAGGCGGTCGGGGCGTCGCCGGCGTCGCACGCATAGGCCACCGCGGCATGGACGTTGTCCTGCTCGGGACGCAGCCGCTCGAGCCACTCCACCTGCGCGCCGGTGCGCAGGTGCGGGTCGGCCTCCTCCACCAGGGCCAGGAAGTGGGCGGCGTGGGCGGCCCGCGCGGGGCCCACTCCCCCGCGGCGGCCGAGCTCCTCGAGCGCGAACTCGCGGATGGTTTCGAGCATGCGATACCGCACCCGGCCGTCGCCGCCCACCTGGAGCAGCGACCGGTCGAGCAGGGTGTCGAGGAGCTGCTCGGCGTCGGCGGCGCCGCTGACGGCCGCGGCCGCATCGGCGTCGAACGTGCCCGGGAACACGGCCAGAGACTCGGCGAACTCGCGCTCCCGGCGGCCGAGCAGGTCCCAGCTCCATGCGACCACGGCGTGCAGGGTGCGGTGCCGGGGCAGGGCGGTGCGGCTGCCGCCGGTGAGCAGCCGGAACCGGTCGTCGAGGCGCGCTGCGACCTGCTCCGGCGTGAACGATCGCAGCCGGGCCGCGGCCAGCTCGATCGCCAGCGGCAGGCCGTCGAGGCGGCGGCAGATCTCCACGACCGCCCCGGCGTTGTCGTCGGTCACGGTGAATCCGGGGCGCACGGCCGTCGCCCGATCTTGCAGGAGTTGTACGGCGGGAGAGGCGCCCGCCAACACGGCGTTCACCGCCGCCGGGCGGTCGGGGGATGCCTGGTCCGCGGCCGGGAGCGGGAGCGGGCCGACGGGGAACAGCGTCTCCCCCAGGATGCCGAGCGGCTCACGGCTCGTGGCCAGGACGCGCAGCTTCGGGCAGCGGCCGAGCAGTTCCTCGCTCAGCTTGGCGGCGGCGTCCACCACGTGCTCGCAGTTGTCCAGCACGAGCAGGACGCCGGGCAGCGTCAGCGTCTCGGCCAGCTGGTCCAGGACGTCGACCCGGCGCGGACGCATAGCCGCCTCCTGCTGGACGAGCCCCCCGGCGGTCAGCGTTCGCAGTACCGCTGCGGGAACCTCCTCCGCCTCGGCGACCGGCGCGAGCTCGACCAGCCACGCACCGTCGGACAGGTGCCGGGTCAGCGTCGCGGCGACCGTGGTGGCCAGCCGGGTCTTGCCGGCGCCCCCCGGACCGACGAGCGTCACGAGGCGGCTGTCGGCGACCTGGGAGGCGAGCCGCTCGACGTCGTCAGCGCGGCCGACGAAGCTCGTCAGCGGGACGCGCAGGTTGCCGGCGCGGGGCGGGCGGGCCTCCGCGCGCAGGACGGCCGTGTGGGCGTCGCGCAGCTCCGGGGAGGGGTCGGCGCCCAGCTCGGCGGCGAGGCGGGCCCGGGTCTGCTCGAACGCGGCGAGCGCCTCGGCCTGCCGCCCGTCGGCGTGCAGGACCCGGACGAGCAGCGCCGCGAGCCGCTCGCGCAGGGGGTGGGCGACGATCAGCTCCTGCAGCTCGGCGATGGCGGCCGCGCGGGTGTCGGGGGCGAAGCCGGAGGCCTCGATGAGGTCCTCGGTGGCGGCCAGGCGCAGCTCGTCCCAACGCGCGACGACCGCGCCGTGTTCGTCGAGGTCGGCCAGCGCGGGGCCGCGCCACAGGTCGAGCGCTTCGCGTAGCAGCCGGGTCGCGTTGGGCGCGTCGTCGGCTCGCAGGGCGCGGCGGCCGTCGGCGACGAGGCGCTCGAACCGGCAGGCGTCCACGTCGGCGGGCTCGATGTCCAGGCGGTACCCGCGCGGGCCAGACTCCAGGGCGGGGTGGCCGCCGAGCACCTTCCGCAGCCGGGAGACGAGCGACTGGACGGCGTTGGCCGGGTCGCTGGGGGTCGGCGTGTTCGTCCTGCCGCTGGTGGTCCCACCGCTGGTGTGCGTGTTGGGCGCGGGTGTGCTCTCCGGCCAGAGCGCGTCGACGAGCTGATCGACGGGCACGAAGCGGCCAGGTTCGAGTGCCAGGCGGACGAGCAGGGTGCGCAGCCTCGCCCCGCCGACCTCTATGGGCCGGCCGTCCACCTCGACCGTGAGCGGTCCGAGCAGCCCGACTCGCATGCCTCAACTTTGCCATCCGGGTACGACAAAAACGGTGACCGGGCGATTCCGCCTACTGTCGTCAGTGGACGCTCACGCCGTACACGTTCAGCGGTTTCGTGACCGGCTGGAGGTCGGTGACGCCGCCGGTGGTGCGGTTGCCGCTGCCGCCACGACGTGGGTCCGATCGCCGTCGTGGCGCCGGACAGGGAGCCGCCGCTGTTGCGTTGACCTGCTGGTGGTCCGGGTGGCTCTTTCGGCGGGCACCCGCTCCGACGGTCCGTTGCGCCTGCGATCACGCCTTCGCGGCGACGCCCTCCAGCAGGAAGTCGCTGACCGGGCCGTACAGCTGCGGCTGGACGTTGTCGTCGATCGGGACCGTCACCGAGACACGGCCCTCGGCCTCGCCGATGAAGAGTGCCGGGTCGTTGCTGTCCGCGAACGAGACCACGTCGAGGCCGGCCGCGGCGGCCGCGCCGGCGAAGCCGTGGTCGGCGACGACCAGGTCCGGGGGCGCCTGGCGCTGCTGGTCGAGCTCGGCCAGCATGGCCCGCATGCCGTCGGGCGAGTGGGTGTGCCACAGCGCGATGCCGCGCTCCGCGGCGACGGCGACGCCGCCGATGTACCGGACGGCCAGCGGAAATTCACGGCTGGCGTAACGGCCTGGGCCGTCGAAGGCCGCGCCGGGGGCGGGCTGCAGCAGCTCGCAGCCGGCCGCGCGCAGTGCTGCGGCGATCGCCAGGTGCACCTCGATGATGCCGGCCGGGTGGCCCGTCGCGACGATCACTCGCTCGCGGCGGCGGGCGGCGAGGCGCAGGCGGTCGCGCATGCGCTCGAGCGCCCGGACCGTCTTGTGGGGGTCGATGATGTCGGTGCCCGTCGAGCGCCCGGGGTCGGGGTCGATGCCCACCCGCTCGGCCATGACGGCCAGTACCTCGGGCAGCGTCCAGGTCTTCAGCGGTACGAGACCGAAGACATAGCCCTCGCGCCCTTCGGCGAAGGCCGCGGCGTTGCCATGATTGGAGTCCCGGGTGGTCTCGACATCACCGGCGAGCAGGGCTTCGCGAAGGTAATTCACAAGCTCAGGCATGTGAACCATGGTAGGTAACACGCGCAGCGCAGCCGAGGTATGCGGCTTAAGGTCACAATATGGCCGACATCTACCTCGAGATGGGCAAGAAGAAGGTCTTCGCCGGGAGCCTTGACTGGCCCGGCTGGGGGCGGTTCGGCAAGACCGAAGAAGACGCGATCGAGGCGCTCACCTCGTACGGCGCCCGCTATGCGCCGATCGCCACCGCCGCAGGGTACAGCTTCCCCGCCGCTCCCCGGCTGACCGTGGTCGAGCGGGTGCCCGGCACGGCGACCACCGAGTTCGGTGCGCCCGACGGGCGGCCCGCGGCGGACAACGCTCCGGTCACCGCGGCGGTGGCCGATCGGCACATCAAGCTGCTGCGGGCCGCGTGGGCGGCGTTCGACGCGTACAGCGCCGTCGCGCCCGAGTCGCTGCGCAAGGGTCCGCGGGGCGGCGGGCGGGACCGGGACAAGATGATCGGCCACGTCGTCGAGGCCGAGGCGGCGTACGCCAGGAAGATCGGCGTCAAGCACCGGCCGCCGGCGCTCGACGACCGGGCCGCCATCGAGGCGCTGCGCGAAGACGTGATCGGCGTGCTCGGCCGGACCGGCGACGGCGGGCCGCTCGCGGACAAGGGCTGGACCGCGCGGTACGCGACGCGGCGGTTCGTGTGGCACGCGCTCGATCACTTGTGGGAGATGGAGGACCGCACAGAGTGACATAGGAGATTGACGATGCGGGGATCCGGGGTGGGGGTGGTTACGGTCGGGGAATGGATGCGACGGGGGTGGTGGAGCCCCTCTCGGAGGCGCTGTCCACGCTCGCGACGCTCGATCCCGACACGCTCGACGACGCGGCGATGCGGGATGCGCTGCTGGAGCTGCTGCGGTGCCAGCATCGGCTGGACGCGGTCATCGGCAAATTCGTCGGCGCCTTCGACGACCGCCGGCTGAGTCATCGCGACGGGTTCGGGACGACGAAGCAGTGGCTGGTCGGATTCGGGCGGCTGTCCGGGCCGGCGGCCAGCGGCAGAATGCGCGCCACCGAGGTCACCCGGCTGCTGCCGGAGCTGGCGCAGGCGTTCGAGTCAGGCGAGGTGAGCGCTGAGCACGTCAACCGGATGGGCCTGACCGCCGAGGAAGTCGGCGACGAGGTCATGGAGCAGGCTGAGCACACGCTGGTCGAGCTGGCGCAGAACGCCAACCCGGAGCATCTGCAGGAGGCGTGCGGCCATCTCCGGGATCTCGCGCTGGCGGATCGGAACACGCCGCGGGAGGAGCAGTACCGGCGGCGGGGTGTGACGCTGACCCGGCTGGGCGATATGTGGCGGCTGCGCGGCGTGCTCGACATCGAGACGGGAGCGCTGTTCGACTCCGCGCTGGAGGCGTTCACGAAGCCGCCCGGGCAGGGAGACGATCGCAGCCCGGCCCAGCGGCGGCACGATGCGGCGGCGGACATGCTCAACGCGGTGCTGCGCTCGGGTCAGGCGCCCGAGGTCGCCGGGGGACGGCCCTGTATCGGGTTGCTCATGCCGGTTCGGCGGTACCTGCAGGTGCACGATCATGGCGGCGTCTCCGCGGAGATGGCTTCCGGCGACGGCGGGGAGTCGGGGCGCGGCTCGGGCTCCGATGCCGACGGCGGGGATGTCGACGGGCCCGCTGTGATGGCGGGGTGGGGGCCGGTCAGCGATGCGCTGGTCGCGCGGCTCAGCTGCGATGCGACGCTGCAGCAGCTGTGGCTGCATCCCGAGAACGGGGTGCCGCTCAAGCTCGGCCGGGCGTACCGCAACACGCCGGCGGCGCTGCGGCGGGCGCTCGCGGCTCGGGACCCATTCTGCCGATGGCCGGGCTGCCGGATACCGGCGAACTGGTGCGACAGCCATCATCTGCGCGAGTGGATCCGGGACCACGGCGAGACCGACGTGGACAATCTCGTGCTCTTGTGCCGGTACCACCACGTCTGCATGCACGAGCGCGGTTGGCGGATGTTCCGTGAGCCGCGTAGTGGCTGGATCTGGATCATGCGGCCGGACGGGCGGCGGTACGAGTTGGGGCCTAGCCAGCCGCGGGTCCGTGCAGCGCCGCCGGGCGCGGCGAGCGGGAAGCCGCCGCCGGGGTCGCGGCACGCGAATGACGTCGGCTCGGTGGGCGCGGCGGTGCTGCCCTCTGCGCCGGTCGTGAGCGGCGGGCGGAGCGCCGGAACCGACGGGGCCGCGGGGACGCCGGGCGAGGCTGCGGCGTCATCCGGTGATTCGGTCGGCAGGCGCGGTTCGCCGCCGGCTGGGGGTTCCCCGCCGCCGACGATGGAGGCGGGGCGGGCCGGGCCTGGGCGCGGGAGCCTCAGGGTCCGCGGGCGGCGCGAGCGAGGGCAGGAGGACCGGGTCAGCCGTGGAACGCCGTGAGACGATCGGCCTCGGCGGCGACCTGCTGGCGGACTCGCGGCGGTAGCGGGGCGAACTCGGTCCATTCGACGCGGCTGGCCTTCAGGGACCAGGTCCCGGCCACTTGCCCGTCGACCAGGAACGTGCCGATCGACTGCGGCATACGTACATGGAACACCTTCGAGCGGTGCTCCTCGGGGAGGATCAGCGTCCGGCGGGCGTGGGCGAGCAGCGTGGCGTCGTAGGTCGGCAGGAACCGTACCGGGGCGGGGGTGTCGGGATCCGGGAGCGGGCCGTCCGGCACGTCGACCAACTCCCGGCCGCGTTCGTCGCGGTAGGTGCACAGTTCGTGGCGGGCGAGCACTTTGGTCACCTCGGACACCGGCAGTCCCGCCCAGTCCGCGATCTCGGTGCGGTGGGCGGGACCGAACGCGCCGAGATAGCGGCGGATCAGGAGGTCTCGCGCGTCCTCCTCGGTCACGTCGGACGGGCCTACCCAGTCCTCGGCGGCGCCGAAGAGGTCGGCCCGGCGCCGCGCCCACGTACCGGACGGGGGAACGCGGACCAGGTCGAGGTGCATGCCGATCCCGTGGCGGACCTGCGGTCCGAAGAGCTTGTCGATCTCGGTTCGGCGGACCGGGCGCTCGCTGAGGAGCGTCCGCAGCCGCTGTACCGCGTCGTCCATGGCCTCGGGGTCATGCCGGTCGCGGACCGCCCGCAGGTATACGTCGCGGCGCGCCGACCGGACGCCGACCTCGAATGGCCAGTAGTCGGATCGGGAGACGAGATGGATGGTGGCGCGCAGCAGGGTCGCCTGGATCACCTCGCGGCGCTCCAGCAGGCGGGTCAGCTCGTCGCGGTCGAAGCCCGCGATGCGGGTCCACAGGCCGATGTACATCGACGGTGCGTACTGGGCCTGGAGGCCACCCATGCGCTGCAGGACCTCAGGGACGTCCAGTGAGACACGTTCCAGCAGCATCTGGCGGGCGAGGAGCGATCGGTTCAGGTCGTGCCAGGTGAGGGTCCGGTCCATGCCGGAACCGTAAACGATTGCCGGGTTGGCGCATGAATTCCCAAGGCCCGGCCGACCGGCGTGCGCCGCGCGTCGTAGCGGCGCGTTTTGTCGAGCCTGCCAGGCGGGTCAAGCCTCTCAGGCGGCGTTTTTCAACGCGGTCAGCACGAGGTCGGCGGTGCGGTCGTACGTCATGCCGAGCTCGCGCAGAAGCCCGCCGCCGTTGCCACGGTCCTCCTTGAGCACCCCCAGCAGCAGGTGTTCGGTGCCGATGTAGTTGTGCTTCATCGACAGCGCGATCCGCAGGGAGAGTTCGAGGCTCTTCTTGGCCGAGTTGTTGAACCGGGTCGGCATCTTCGTGCGGCGGAACAGAAACCCGCCCCGCTCGGCCGGCTCGGCACGGTCCAGCGCGCCCGGCCCGAAGGTCTGATCGACGCTGGCCCGCACCGCGTCGAGGTCGATGCCAATCGTTCGCAGGGCCGCGGCATCGTCCCCCGCGGCCACGGCCGCCCGGACGGCGTCGTACTCGATGCCGCAGGCGTGCAGCACTGTGCCACCGATGCCGCCCTCGTCCTGCAGCAACGCCAGCGCCAGATGCTCCGTGCCGATCGTGCGGTGGTTGAGGCTGTCGGCCTCATCCTTGGCGACCCTGACGACCGTCCTGGCCCGGTCGGTGAACCGTTCGAACATCAATGCTCCCCTTTCGGCGTGTGCGCCACCGAGGGCGACGCTCCGGTTGTCGGTTGCGAGGCCGTCCCCTAGGAAGGCCCAGGCCCAGGCCCCGGGGGCCCTGATGTCGCCTGCGACGCGTCAGCGGCAGCGCGCGTCGGTGTGCGCCCGGCATGCTTCTTGTGCACGGCCTGCCGCGACACGTCGAGGGCGTCGGCGATTTCCTGCCACGACCAGCCCTGCAGGCGCGCATTGTCGACCTGGAGCACCTCCAGCGCGTCGGCGAGCCGCCGTAGCGCCACCGCCGCCCGCAGGCCGATGCGTGGATCGGGACTTGCCGCCGCGGCCGCGAGGTCGTTTGCCTCCGTCATGCGTCAACCTTAGTTGACACCCCTGCGCCGCGTCAACCAGAGTTGACGCGAATATGAGGCAATGAGTAGCGGCCGCCCGGCACTTACCCTTCGTTGGGTGACCTCATTTCAGGCTGGGCTTCCTGTCGTTGACGTCGCCAACCTGATCCGCCACGGCGAGGACGACCACGCCGCGCGCGAGATCGAGTCGGCCTGCCGCGCCAGCGGGTTCTTCTACATATCGGGCCACGGCGTCGACCCCGGACTCATCACCCGCCTCGACCGCAGCGCCCGCGACTTCTTCGCCCTCCCCGAGGCCGACAAGCTCGAGATCGCCATGGCCCAGGGCGGGCGTGCCTGGCGCGGCTTCTTCCCGGTCGGTGCCGAGCTGACATCCGGCGTGCCGGACCAGAAGGAGGGGCTCTACTTCGGTACCGAACTGGGCCCGGACGCCCCGCAGGTGCGCGCCGGCCTGCCGCTGCACGGCGCCAACCTCTTCCCGCGGCAGATCCCCGAGCTGCGGGGCGCCGTGCTGGAGTACCTGGAGGCCATGACCGCCACCGCGCAGGCCGTGATGCGCGGCATCGCGCAGAGCCTCGGTCTGTCCCCCGACTACTTCGCGGCGAGCTACACCGCGAACCCCACCGTCCTGTTCCGGATCTTCCACTATCCGCCGACACCCCCGGACAGCACTGACTGGGGCGTCGGCGAGCACACCGACTACGGCTTGCTGACGCTGCTGCTGCAGGACGACAACGGCGGCCTCCAGGTCCGCGTACCCGACCCGGCGCCAGCGCAGCCACAGACCCCGGCCGCTCAGGAGGCCACCGTCGACCGTTCGCCCGGCGAGGGGCCCACCGGCGACGATCACCCGGAACAGTGGCTCGACGCCCCGCCGATCCCCGGAACGTTCGTATGCAACATCGGCGACATGCTCGACCGGATGACGGGCGGCTGGTACCGCTCGACGCCACACCGGGTCCGCAATGTAAGCGGCAACGAGCGCCTGTCGTTCCCGTTCTTCTTCGACCCGGACTTCACCGCCGAGGTACCTCCGCTGCCCGGACGCGCCGCCACCGGCGACCCGAGCGGAGCCAAGCGCTGGGACGGCCAGGATCTGAGGGCATTTACCGGCACTTACGGTGAATACCTCGTGCGAAAGGTGGGCAAGGTGTTTCCAGAGTTGAGCGCGGACGTCGGCGGCGGTAACGCACCCGGCATCGGCCCGACGACCTGACACCGGCCGTCAACGGAAACGACGTCCAGCCGCCACGGCAGCCTCGAACGAGCGCCGCCGAGGCGGTTCAGGACGGCGCGCCCGTTACCCCACGGCGGCCCGGATCGTAGAACCCACGTAAGGGTTCGGCGAGCCGTTCGAGCAGGTCGGGCAGGTGGCACGATGACGGGAGCAAACCTGTCCGCGGTGTTCGTAGCGTAAGAGTCACCACACCGCAACAGGAGGCGACGATGGCCACCCCGACCCCCACCACGACCCGCAAGCTCACCAAGCTCGACAGCGAGCAGGGCATGCTGCTGTTCCTGGCGGCGGTCGTCCTGCTGAGCGTGGTCAGCGTGATCGCCGTCGGCGGCTGACCGCCACCGATCGCGACTGTCACCAAAGGCTCCGGCCCTGGCGACGACGCCGACCACCATCCGCGGACGTCCGCCGGGCCGAAGCTCGAACAGAGGCAAGTAGCAGGAAGAACGCGCCGACGCAGAACTGCACAGCCAGACAGCCGCATGAGCAACGGAGCCCGTAACCCGACCCGGCGCTCATGTCGACGAGCATCGAGCGCAGCAGTCCCTCGAACAGGAGCCACGAGCAGTGTTCCAACGCCACGAGCCCCTCGACGAGAAGTCCGACCGGCCGGCCGACGACACGTCGCGCCGGCCGATGTCGTCCGTGCCCACGTCATCAAACGCCACTCGAACCAAACCGAGGGCCGAGTCGCAAGCCGTACCGGGCGGGCGAAGGACGGAGATGACTTCCGAGCAGCCGGCCGCGTCAGGCGACGGCACCCGCCCTCACGCGCTCGCCGGCACCGAAGCAGGCAAGGACCGGAGCAGAGGCAAAGGCAAAGGCAACAACGGAGAACCGGTCACCGGCGCGAACACGAGCAGCCTCCGCCGAACCCGCCGCGATCCGAAGTGGGCACGCACGCTGATCGTCCTGGGCGCGCTCATGATGATGCTCGCCGGCAGCGCCTTCGTGACGAAGAACCTGCTGGTCGGGTACGTCACGAGCAACGTACAGCAGGACGACCTCATCGTTCCCGCGGCCGAGCAGCAGGGCCGCCACGTGACGATCAGCGGCGCGAAGACGATCCTCCTCGTCGGTATCGACCCCCGGCCGGACCAGGATCCGTCGGAGGCCATCCGCTCCGACTCGATCATCGTCGTCCACATCCCGGCGGATCACCGGTCGGCGTACCTGATCTCGATCCCGCGCGATACCTGGGTCCGGATCCCGGAGTTCAACAACGGCCGGACACGGTACAACGGCGGCCACGACAAGATCAACGCCGCCTTCGCCGAGGGCGGCCTGAAGCTGACCGGCAAGGACCAGCGCCGCTACGGCATGTCCCTGCTGGCCAAGACGATCGAGGAGAACTGGGACCTCACCTTCGACGCCGCGGCGATCGTCGACTTCGCCGGCTTCACCAAGGTCGTCGACGTGCTCGGCGGCGTGGACATGTACGTCGACCAGGAGACCCGCTCCGTCCACATCGGTCACAACGCCAAGGGCGAGACCAAGGTGCCGTACATCCAGCGCTTCAACAGCTCGGGCGGCACCGACCTCATCCCCATCGCCGGCGTGACCCCCCAGACGTACCACGTCGGCTACCAGCACCTGGAGCCCTGGCAGGCCCTCGACTACGTCCGCCAGCGGGACACACTGCCGAACAGCGACTACGACCGCCAGCGCCACCAGCAGCAGTTCATCAAGGCTCTGTTCAGGGAGATCGCCAGTCGTGACGTGCTGACCGACCCCGGAAAGCTCAAGAAGGTCCTGGACGTGGTCGGTCAGTCGATGACCATTGACTCCGGCGGCATCGACCTGCAGGACTGGATCTTCGCCATGAAAGGCATCGGCGCCGACAACCTGCTCACCGTCAAATCCAACAACGGCACGTTCCACGAGTCCGCGGAGCAGCCCGGCGCGGAGGCGCTCGACGACACCACCCTGGCGCTCCTGCAGGCGGTCCGCAGCAACACCGTGGAGCAGTTCCTGACCTCCCACGTCGACCTCGTGAGCAAGAGCTAAAGGCCGCAGTCGTACCGCGAAAGCCCATCCCAGCGCGAAGCCTCCAGCGGCACGGGGACGGACCCGGACAGGCACGGGCGCGGACCCGGACAGGCACGCGACCAGAACGCGTGGACCGCGAAACGCCGAACCAGAGCGACGACCCGACCGGCTACCGCCCCGCGGCTACGCCGTGCTCCTCCGCAGATGCTCCAGCACGGTCTCGGTGATCTCCCCCAACACCCGCACCTGTTCCTCGGTCATCAGGTCGATGAAGTGTTCCCGTACCGCCGTCACGTGCCCGGGCGCGGCCGCCCGCAGGATCTCCATCCCGTGGTCGGTCAGCACGATGAACGCCCCCCGCCCGTCGGACGGGCACTCCTTCCGCGTGACGAGCCCGCGCTGCTGCATCCGCGTCACGTGGTGGGAGAGGCGGCTCTTGGACCACAGCATCCGCTCGGCCATCTCGCTGAGCCGGATGCGCCGGTCCGGTGAGTCGGACAGGCTGGTCAGCACGTCGTAGTCGGGCTCGGACAGCCCTTGGTCGGCCGCGAGCTGGCGGGCCAGTTGCAGGTCCAGCAGGGCGCGCATCCGCCGGTAGCCGATCCAGGCGCGGAACTCGGCGTCGTTCAGCCAGCGGGGTTCGCCCGCCGCCGGCCTCGCCCCGACGCCCTCGGCCGGCGTTGGCAGCACTGCGGTGTCTTCCATGTCTCAACTGTACTTGTTGACGCGTCACCAATCCAGGGTCATGATGATGACATGTCAACGACCAGTTCCGGACACTTCGCTCCTACCAGTGCGGCCCACGCGACGACCCCCTCCCGACCTGCGGAGACCACCACTCCGGCGGAAAACGCCGCCCTGGCGGAAAACGCCGCCCTGGCGGAAGGCACCGCCGAGCACCCGGCGCGCCGCCCGCGGCTCGAGGTCATCGTGGCCAGCACCCGTCCGGGCCGCGTCGGCCGCGTGATCGCCGACTGGTTCATCGGCCAGGCCGAGCAGCACGGCGGCTTCGACATCCACGTGTCGGACCTTGCCGAGCTCAACCTGCCCCTGCTGGACGAGCCGGAGCACCCGGCGCTGCGCCGCTACACCAAGCCGCACACCCTCGAGTGGAGCGCCACCATCGACGCCGCCGACGCGATCGTGTTCGTCACGCCGGAGTACAACCACAGCTTCACCGCCCCGCTGAAGAACGCGCTCGACTACCTCTCCAAGGAGTGGCGCGACAAGCCGGCGGCGTTCGTGAGCTACGGCGGGATCTCCTCCGGCACCCGGGCGGTGTACGCCCTGCGCCCCGTGGTCAGCGTGCTCGGCATGATGGCGATCAACTCCGCCGTGGCCATCCCCACCCGCACGCACATCACGCCGGACAAGCGGTTCACCTCGGACCCCGGCCTGGAGGCCTCCGCGAAGGCCGTCCTCGACGACCTGGCCCGCCTGGCCCCGGCCTTCGCCAACCTCAGGGCCGTCAAGTAGCCAGGCGCAAGGAGCCCGAAGCACAAGCAGGCGGCGCACCTGACCGAGGCGCAGATGACCCAAGCGCAAGCGGGCAAAGCGCAACCAGGCAACAGAGCAACCGGCGGCGGCAACCAACCGGCAGGCAACAGATCAGCGGCAGGCAACGGACCACCGGCAGACAGGACGACCGCGAGCAGAGCCGCCGGCACGTAGGCCAGCAGCAAGGCAACCCGAACCTGGACCGCGAGGGCGGTCGCCGGCACCACCGACGGCCGCCTCGGGCGTGCGATCTCCAGCACCGCGCGGCCGGCCGGGCGCGGCCGCATGACAGGATCGCCCCATGTCACGGATCGTCGTCACCGGAGCGAACGGCAAGACCGGGCGGGTGGTCGTGGCCGACCTGCTCGCCCACGGCTACGACGTCGTCGCCACCGACGCCGTCGGCAAGGCCGGCCACCTCAGCGACCTCGGCACCCCGATGCTCGTCGCCGACCTGACCGACTACGGCCAGGCGGTCGAGGTGCTGCAGGGCGCCGAAGCCGTGGTGCACCTGGCCAACATCCCCGCGCCCGGCATGTATCCGCCGGCGGTGACCTTCAACCGCAACTCCACCATGAACGCCAACGTCTTCCTGGCCGCCCAGGCCGCCGGGGTGGGGCGGGTCGTCTGGTCGTCCAGCGAGACGACCCTGGGCCTGCCGTTCGACACGCCGCCGCGGTACGCCCCGGCCGACGAGGACCACTTCCCGTACCCGACCACGACCTACGCCCTGTCGAAGGTCGTCGGCGAGACGCTCGCCCGGGAGATCTCCGGCTGGAGCGGCATCCCGTTCGTGGCCCTGCGCCTGTCCAACGTCCACACCGTGGACGGATCGCAGCCGGGCGACTACGCCGCGGTGCCGGGCTACTGGGCCGCCCCCCACGCGCGGAAGTGGAACCTCTGGGGGTACGTCGACGCCCGCGACGTCGCCGCCGCCTGCCGCCTCTCGCTGGACGCCCCCGTCGAGGGCGCCCAGTCCTTCGTCATCGCCGCCGCCGACACGATCATGAACCGCTCGTCGGCGAGCCTCATGGCCGAGGTGTTCCCCGACGTCCCGATCCGCCGGGAGCTCGGCGAGTTCGAGACGCTGCTGGCCATCGACAGCGCCCGCGAGGTCCTCGGCTACGCCCCGGCCCACTCGTGGCGCGACCACGTGGCCGAGTAACCCCGAGACCCCATTGCCGCGGTGACCACCCATGCCGCATGACAGAGGGTGGTCACCGCGCCACGGCACGGCCGGCCGACCACGTAGCCGAGGCCGCCGAGCCGACGGAGGAGCCCGGCCAGCCCCACAGGCGGCTGGCACTCCGAAGGCACGCGGCAACCGCCAGGCGGCCCGGGCCAGGTCACGGCCGGCGGGACAGGAGCTCCAGCAGTACCGCCAAGGCAGCCGGCGAGTCGAGCGCCGCCCGCGCCAGCAGAATCAGGTTGTGCTGCTCTCCATCCGGACTGACCAGCACTCCGGCGGCCGCCGGATGGACCCGCCGCCAGCCCTGGGCGGTCAGCGCCGACTCGGCCACCACCACGACCGACGGCGTGCCGTCCAGCTCCTCCGGCTCGGCCGGCGGCTCCGGCTGCGCCGGCCAGTTCGCCGCCACCAGCTCGTCCAGCCGGGTCATCAGCACCTCCACCACCTCGGCCGGCCCGATCGGCGGGCGCCGCAGCAGCGTCGCCACCTGGTCGGACACCGCCCGGGCCTGCCGGGCCAGCCAGCCCGGCCACTCGTCGTCCGGGACCGCGGCGAACGTGACCCATTGACCGCTGTCGCGCTTCAGCACGTGCCGCGCCAGCTCCCGCTCCATGTCCGGCGGTAGCGGCACCAGCGGTACCGAATCCACGGCTCTCAAGGCCACGTGCGCCGGGGACAGCGACGCGATCGCCCCGGCCAGGCTCGGGTGGCGCGCCATCAGGGCGATGCGGGTGTCGTCGTCCAGCGACGCGACCACCGCCCCCGCCCGGACCGCCTCCTGCCAGCCGGCGTGCAGGTCCTGGACCCCCGCGCTGGTGCGCTGCCAGACCTGCTCCTCCACGTCGAAGGCCAGGTCGGCGAACTCGAACGCGGCGAGGTCGGCCTTGACCACGGCCCGGGCCGCGGTGTGCAGCCCGGAGGCGCTGCTGGCCGCCTGGTCGGCCTTGCGCTCCAGCGCCGAGGCGAAGTCCCGGGTGGCCCGCGCGATCGTCTCCGAGCGCATCGACGGCAGCATCGACAGCGGATCGACCGCCTCCTCGTACAGCGCGCGCAGCCGCACCACCAGGTGCGCCCGCCGGTGGTCGACGACCGCGAGCTCGTGCGCGACCAGCGCCCGCACCTCGTCGACCGTCAGGCACTGCAGCAACGGCAGCCCCACGAGCAACAGCCGGCGCCGCCGGCTCGCCCAGGAACGGATCGTTCCGTACCCGGTCAGCAGCACAGCGTCCGGCCGCGCCACCCCCACCCGGGCCGCCACCTCGGCGACCAGCGACAGCAGCTCGGCCTGCGCGGCGGCCGGCACGCCCGGATATGACGGCTCCCCGGGGGCGCGGCCGCCGTACCGCATCAGCAACCACCGCGCCCGCCAAATACTGATATTGCCGGGCAATCCGCTTCTGAATTCTTCCACGACGGCAACCGACACAGCGAAGCATCCTCACGACGCCATCGCGGCCAGTCAACGAGTGCGGCCCACGCGCCCGGGGTGAAACCCGAAAGTCACCCGGGTAGTCGCCGATAAGGCCTCCAGCGACACGGGGGTGAGATGTACCAGACGTTCAGGCCGTTACTGGACGCGCTGAAAGCACGCGGGGCAGACGCACAGGCCGTCGACCGGGCGGCCGAGGAGGCCGAGCACACCGGCCGATCGATTCGTGCCGTGCTCATCAACGACCACATCGTCACCGAGGAGCAGCTGACCGAGGCGTCCGCGGACGCGTACGGCATCGCCACCCTCGACCTGGTCGGATACCCCATCGACCCGGCGGCCGTCACCAAGATCCCGATGGCCCTGGTGCTCAAGCACCGCGTCCTCGGCATCGCCCTCAACGACCACGAAATCACCGTCGGCATCACCGACCCGGGTGACGTGCTCGCCCTGGATGACGTGCGCGCCGCCACGGGCCTCACGGTCCGCCCAGTCGTCGTCGCCCGCTCCGAGCTGCGCAAGATCATCGACCGGCTCAAGCGCGAGGAGAACGACCTCGGCGAGGTCGCCGAGAGCCTGCGCGCCGAGGCCACCCCGACCGTGTCCAACCTCACCGCCGTGAACGAGGACGCGCCCATCGTGCGGTACGTCAACTCCCTGCTCGAGCAGGCCATCGTCAACCGCGCCTCGGACCTGCACCTCGAGCCCGGCGAGCACAACATGCGCGTGCGCTACCGCATCGACGGCGTGTTGCACGAGGTCGACACGGTGCCCAAGCACGTCCAGTCGGCCCTGATCTCCCGCCTCAAGATCATGTCGAACGTCGACATCACCGAGCGCCGCGTGCCGCAGAACGGCCGCATCACGGTCGAGATCAACCAGCGGGCGGTCGACCTGCGCACGGCCACCCTGCCGACGGTGTGGGGCGAGAAGATCGTCCTGCGCGTGCTCGACACCAGCGGCATGGACCTCAAGCTGGCCAAGCTCGGCTTCAGCAAGACCAACTACGACCGGTTCGCCACGTCGTTCAACAAGCCGCACGGCATGCTGCTCGTCACCGGCCCCACCGGCTCGGGCAAGTCGACCACGCTGTACGCGACCCTCGCCGAGATCAGCAAGCCCACCGTCAACATCATCACCGTCGAGGACCCGGTCGAGTACCGGCTGCCCGGCATCAACCAGGTCCAGGTCGACATGAAGGCCGGCCTGACCTTCGCCGCCGTCCTGCCGGCGATCCTGCGCTCCGACCCCGACGTGGTCCTCATCGGCGAGATCCGCGACCGCACCACCGCCCAGCTGGCCATCGAGGCCGCGCTCACCGGCCACCTGGTGCTGTCCACGCTGCACACCAACGACGCCCCCAGCGCCGTCACCCGCCTCGTCGAGATGGGCATCGAGCCGTTCCTGGTCGGCTCGTCGGTCGACTGCGTCCTGGCCCAGCGCCTCGCCCGCCGCCTGTGCGACTGGTGCAAGACCGAGTACCGCCCCAACGAGGCCGAGCTGATGGGTGCCCGGTGGCCGTACGACCTGCTCGGCACCCCGGAGACGCTGTGGCGCCCGGTCGGCTGCCGCTCGTGCGCCAACACCGGCTACCGCGGCCGCATCGCGCTGCACGAGGTCATGCCGGTCTCCCCCGACATCGAGAAGCTCGCCATCGACCGCGCCTCGGCCCACGAGATCCAGGCGGTCGCCTACCGCGAGGGCCTGCTCGACCTGCGCATCGACGGCCTGGCCAAGGCCGCCGAGGGCCAGACGTCGATCCCCGAGATCGTGCGCGTCGCCGTCTGAGCGCGCCGCGAGCGGCCCGAGTTCTCAGCTCTACCCCACGGCTGCCGATCGGGCTCACGAGGTCTTTTTTTCGCTGCATCGGTACCGCAAGGAGCCCGCGTGACCACACAAGCAGCCCCGGGCGGCTGGCAAACCCCGATGTCCTACGGCGCATCGGCAAGCCCCAAGGAAGGCGCACACCAGGGCGCGATGCACAACGCCATGGCCGGAGCCCTGGCCACCCGGGTCGCCACCAGCGACGAGCGGGCCTCACTGGACGCCATGCTCGTCTCCCTGGTCCGCGTCGGCGGCTCCGACCTGCACCTGACCGTCGGCGCCCCGCCCACGGTGCGCATCAACGGCGGCCTGCGCTACCTGCCCGGCTACGACGACCTCACGCCCGAGGACACCCAGATGCTGGCCCGCGCCGCGGTGCTCAACACCAACCAGTGGCAGCAGTTCCTCGACGTACAGGAGCTCGACTTCGCCTACGCCATCGAGGGCGTCTCCCGCTTCCGGGTCAACCTCTACAACCAGCGCGGCTCGTTCGGCGCCGCCTTCCGCGCCATCCCGCACAACATCAAGCCGCTCGACCAGCTCGGCGTGCCCGAGCAGGTGGCCCGCTTCGCCCACATGCACCGCGGCCTCGTGCTCGTCACCGGCCCGACCGGCTCGGGCAAGACGACCACCCTCGCCGCCATCCTCGACCTGGCCAACCGCACCCGCTCGTCGCACATCGTGACCATCGAGGACCCGATCGAGTTCCTGCACGAGCACAAGCGCTGCCTGGTCAACCAGCGCGAGGTCGGCGCCGACACGCAGTCCTTCGCGCTCGCCCTCAAGCACGCGCTGCGCCAGGACCCGGACATCATCCTCGTCGGCGAGCTGCGCGACCTGGAGACCACCTCGACGGCGCTCACCGCCGCGGAGACCGGCCACCTCGTGCTGGCCACCCTGCACACGCAGAGCGCCGCCCAGACGGTCGACCGGGTCATCGACATCTTCCCGCCCCACCAGCAACAGCAGATCCGCGCGCAGCTGTCCAACGCGCTGCAGGGCGTCGTCACGCAGGCGCTCGCGCCGCGGGCCGACGGGCAGGGCCGCACGATCGTCAGCGAGATCATGTTCGCCACCCCCGCCATCCGCAACCTGATCCGCGAGGGCAAGAACCACCAGATCCCGTCGTTCATGCAGTCCAGCGGCAACGACGGCATGCTCTCGTTCGACCAGCACCTGGCCGAGCGGGTCCGCCAGCAGCTGATCACCTACGAGGTGGCGCTCGAGCTGAGCCACTCGGCGGAGGAGTTCCGCCGCCTGGCCGGCCGTAACTAGCCGCCGCCCGCCCGGCCGCGCCCAGCCGCCGCCCGCCACCAGGACGACCCGGGAGCGACCGGCCCGACGACGACCTGACGACCCGGCGACCCGACGACCCGACCCGACGACCCGACGACCCGACGACCGAGGGTGCCGAGAGAGATGGCTGCCACCAAGACGTACGACTACCAGACGATCGACCACGACGGTAAGCGCACCAAGGGCAAGATCGAGGCGTCCAACGAGCTGGCCGCGGCCCAGCTGCTGCGCCAGCAGGGTCTCACGCCGCTGGCCATCACCAGCGCCGACAGCCTGATGAAGCGCGACATCACCATCCCCGGGCTCGGCAGCCGGACCACGCTCAAGGACCTGTCGATCTTCGCCCGCCAGTTCGCGACGATGACCCAGTCGGGCATGTCGCTGCTGCGCTCCCTGGCCGTGCTGGAGGACCAGGCGCCCAAGCCGTCGCTGAAGAAGGCGCTGGGCGAGGTGCGCGCGGACATCGAGGGCGGCATGTCGCTGTCCGGGGCGCTGGGCAAGCACCCGAAGGTGTTCCCGACGCTCATGGTCGCGATGATCCGGGCCGGCGAGACCGGTGGTTTCCTCGACGGCGCCCTGGACCGGATCGCGACCAACTTCGAGAAGGACGCCGCCCTTCGCGGAAAGATCAAGAGCGCGCTGACGTACCCCGTCATCGTCCTGCTGTTCACCGTGGTGATGATCAGCGCCGTCCTGATCTTCATCGTGCCCATCTTCGAGAAGATGTTCAAGCAGCTGGGCGGCGAGCTGCCGCTGCCCACCCGGATCATCGTCACCGCCAGTCACACGCTGTTCTGGCTGGGGCCGGTGCTCATCGTCGTCGTGGTTGTCATCACCGTCGCCTTCCGCCGGCTCATGACGGCCAATCCGGCCGTGCGCCTGTGGTTCGACAAGGTGAAGCTGCGCCTGCCGGTGTTCGGCCCACTGTTCACGAAGATCGCGCTGAGCCGCTTCTCCCGCAACCTCGGCACCCTGCTCGGGGTCGGCGTCCCGGTACTGCAGGCCCTCGACGTCGTCGGCGCCACCACGGGCAACACGGTCATCACCGCGGCGATGACCGACCTGCAGCAGGCCGTGCGCGAGGGCCGGCCCATGTCGACCCAGCTCAGCCAGCACAAGATCTTCCCGTCGATGGTCGTGCAGATGATCGAGGTCGGCGAAGAGAGCGGCCAAATCAGTCAGATGCTCGAAAAGGTTGCCGATTTCTACGACCGAGAGGTCGACAGTGCGGCGGAGGCACTGACCGCGTCCATCGAGCCGATCATGGTGCTCGTCATGGGTGGCGTGGTCGGCGGAATGATCGTCTGCCTGTACCTGCCGATGTTCTCGATCTACCAGAACATCCAGAGCAACTGACCGAGACCGCGCAAACACGATCGCACCGCACACGACAACGGCGGCGCACCCGGCGGCCCGGTTACTGAGAACCACGCAGGACAGCACACCAAAGCAACGCAAGACCCCTGGCGACCGGCACCGGAGCCTCGCCACTTCCCACACCCCAGGCAGTCGAGCAGGAGGCTCACCCATGAAAGAGACGCTGCGCAGGATGCAGAAGAAGCGTGCTGCCGGAGACGGCGGCTTCACGCTCGTCGAGCTGCTCGTCGTGGTCGTCATCATCGGCGTGCTCGTCGCGATCGCGGTGCCGATGTACCTGAACTACCGCAAGGGCGCCGCCAACAAGTCCGCCGAGTCCGACGTGCGCGCCGCGGTCAGCGCGATCGAGCAGTTCTACACCGAGAACAACAACGCGTACCCGGAGAGCACGACGGCCGACGTCCAGACCAAGCTCCTGTTCGGCACCACGGCCAGTGGCACCACGGCCACGGGCGGTACGCCCCAGACGGCCACGTTGTCGCCCGGCAACAGCATGCAGTACAAGAGGGCGTCCACCAAGGACAGCTACCGCATCTGCGCCGTGAACACCGACGGCGGCGTCTACTACGTCTACGACAGCTCGGCCGGCGGCTCGGTCCGCAAGGCGGCGGACGGCATCAAGACCATGGACACCTGCCTCGCCACGGGTTGACCGAACCCGGCTGCACCATGGCTGACCACGCACAACGTGATCGAAACGGCCATC
>NZ_BAAARV010000004.1:0-28116 GCF_039532525.1 Dactylosporangium salmoneum | reverse complement strand
AAGCGTTCCGGTCGCGGGCCGCCAGAACCACCTCCGATCAATAGACCACGACCAGCGATAGACCCCGACCAGACCGAAAGGAACCCGGACATGACGCTCGTGCTCGTCGTCGTGGGCGTCCTCGGGCTGGCCGTCGGGTCGTTCCTCAACGTCGTCATCCACCGCCTCCCCCGCGGCGAGTCCCTGCTGCGCCCGGCCTCCCACTGTCCACAGTGCACGGCTCCGGTGCGCCCCTGGCACAACGTCCCCGTCCTCGGCTGGCTGCTGCTGCGCGGCCGCTGCGCCGACTGCGCCGCGCCGATCGGCATCCGGTACCCGCTGGTCGAGCTGGGCACGGCGCTGCTGTTCGTCGCCGTCGCCGCGCGCATCGCCGCACCCTCGTCCGGCCGCGGCGGCACGACGGGCGGTGCGACAACGGGCAGTGACTGGCTCGGCAACGCGGCGCTCGTCAACCTCCCCGCCTGGCTGTACCTCGCCGCGATCGCCGTCGCCCTGGCCCTCATCGACCTCGACGTGCTGCGCCTGCCCGACGCGATCGTCCTGCCCTCCTACGTCGTCGCCCCGCTGCTGTTGCTGCCGGGCGTCATCGTCGAGCGCGACTGGTCGGCGGCCCTGCGGGGCGTGCTCGCGATGGCCGCGCTGTGGACCCTCTACTTCCTGCTGTCGTTGTACCGCGGGGGAATGGGCCCTGGCGACGTCAAGCTCGCGGGCGTGCTCGGCCTGTACCTCGGCTCGCTCGGCTGGCCCTCGGTCGCCATCGGCACGCTCGCCGCCTTCGTCCTCGGCGGCACCGTCGGGGTCGTGCTGCTGGCCACCCGCCGGGCCGGGCGCCGCACCCCGCTGCCGTTCGGCCCGTCGATGCTGGCCGGCGCCCTCATCGCGCTGTTCGCCGCGGCCCCGATCACCGACTGGTACAGCAACCTGCTGGTCCCCGCGTAAGTGTGCGCCGCCCCCGGCGCGAAGGCGTGGGCGGCTCTTGTCGAAGGAGCACGATGGCCGCTGTCAACCTGATCGGCCTGGACATCGGGACGGTGTCCATCCGCGCGGCGGAGACCAGCAACGGCAAGGACGGCCCGGCCATCAGCAACTTCGGCCACATCCTGCTGCCGCCCGGGGTCGTGCAGAACGGCGCCGTCCAGGACGAGCCAGCCGCAACCGCCGCGCTCAAGCAGCTCTGGCACACGTTCAAGTTCCGCAGCCGCAAGGTCGCCCTAGGCGTCACCCACCAGCAGGTCGTCGTCCGCGAGACCACGGTCGCCAACCTGCCGGCCAAGGAGATGCGCAAGGCCCTGCCGTTCCAGGTCCGCGACGCGCTGCCGCTGCCGCCGGAGCGCTCGCTCATCGACTTCTACCCCTTGGAGGACGCCGGCTCCGCCGACACGATCCGCGGCCTGCTCATCGCCGCGCCCAAGGAGCCGGTGCTGGCCGCGATCCGCGCCGTCGAGGCGGCCAAGCTGCACGTGGTGCGGGTCGACCTCGCCTCCTTCGCGCTGCTGCGGGCCGCCTCCCGCCTCGACGAGCAGGTCGAGGCCCTCGTCGACATCGGCGCCCACGCGACCAGCGTGGTCGTGCACCACGACGGCGAGCCGCTCATCGTGCGCACCATCCCGCGCGGCGGCAACGAGATCACCAAGACCGTCGCCGACCGCCTCGACATCCCGCTGCAGGAGGCCGAGGAGCTCAAGTGCCGCGTCGGCCTGCGCCCCGACGCCGACCCGGCCAGCGCCTCGGCGCTCAAGGACTCCGTGCGCCCGCTCATCAACGAGATCGGCAGCTCGTTCGCCTACCTCACGGCCGCCGGCCGCCAGGCCCGGGTCAGCCGCCTGGCCCTGTCCGGCGGCGGCTCCATGCTCCCCGGCCTGCTCGATGCCCTGCACCAGCAGCTCGGCGTCGAGGTGATCGCCGTCGACCCGGTCATGCGCGTGCGCGGCCTGCGCCGCGTCCGCCAGGGCAGCCTGGACCAGGTCCGCGCCTCCGCCGCCATCTCCGTCGGCCTGACCCTGGGAGCGGACGCATGAGCGGCCCGGACCACGAGCAGACGCCCGTGTGGCAGCAGGAGGCCACCTGGGCCGACTCCGGCCGCAAGGACCCGGAGCGCCGCCTGACCGGCATCATCCTGCCGTCCTTCGACGACCCGGCCGACGACGACCACCTCGACGAGGTGGAGCGGGACCGCCGCACGCGCGCCGGCCGCCAGGACCCGAGGCCCACCGCTGACGAGCCCACCTACCAGCAGTACTCCAACCTCCGGTCCGGCTACGACCACCCCACCCACGGCCAGTCCACCCAGGGCCAGTCCACCTACGGCCACCCCGCATTCGACCAGCCCACGTACGAACAACCCACCTACAACCGGCCCACGTACGACCCGCCCGCCTACAACGAGTCCATCTACGACCAGCCCACCTACGACCAGCCCGACTACGAACGGTCCGGCTACGAACGGTCCGACCACGAACGGTCCGACTACGGGCAGCCCGGCTACGACCAGTCAGGCTATGGCCAGCCGAGCTACGGGCAGTCCAGCTACGGGCAGTCGGGATACAGCGAGCTCGACGGGCCCATCCCGTCCGACCCGCCGGTCCGCGTCGTGCCCGCCGGCCCTCCCCCCGCCTGGCCTCCACCCGAACCCACGCTGCCCGAGCCCACCCTCTCGGAGCCCACGCTGCCCGGGTCCACGATGTCCGGCTCTACGCCGTCCGGGTTTACGCTGTCCGGCTCTACGCCGCCCGGGTCCGAGCTGCCTGAATCCGCGCTGACCGGGTCCACATCGTCTTGGTCGACCATGCTGTCCGGAACGACGGTGCCCGAGGCCGAGCCGGTCACATCGCCGGCCGACGCCGCCGCGGCACCGGTGCGCCGCGAGTTCCCCCGCTACATCCACGGCGAGTTCGTGGTGTCCGACCTGGACGAGCCGACCAACCCGGCCCGCTCGGCCCCGTCGGCCACGCTGACCGAGCCGTCGACGTCCCCGGGGGGCGGCTTCGACCCGCTCACCGCCCCTGTCGACGTCCTGGCCGACCATCTGCGGACCCCGCCGTCCGAGCTGCGCAACGCCCTGCCGTCCTGGGCCATGCCCCCTCCCCCGCCGCCCCCCGCCGACGAGTGGGAGCGCACCCCGTACGCCGACCTCCCGCCGTCCACATCGGACGAACCACCGGCCCGGCCGGCCACCCTGCCGGCCGCCACCTGGACCCCGCAACCGGCCGCGGCCCCATCGCCGGCACCATCGGCAGCACCGACCCCGGCGGCGGCACCGGCGCCGCAGGAGCAGCCGCGGCCCGCGGACCGGCCGACCGCCCAGCTGCCCACGGTCCACGCACCGCCCTCGCACGCCACGCCGGCCACCCAGCCGCCGCCCGCCCTCGCGCCGGCCCAGCCAACCGCACCGACGCGGCAAGAAGCACCAAGCCGACAAGAAACACCAAGTCGGCAAGAGGAACCGAGCCGGCAAGAGGAACCGAGCCGGCAAGACGCACCGAGCCGGCAAGACGCACCGAGCCGGCACGAGGCGCCGGCCGAGCAGAACGCGGCGACACGGCAGCACGCCCCGAGCCGGCAGAACGCCCCGGCCCAGCAGCAGGCGCCGACCGAGCGACTGGCGCCGGTCGACCAGGCTCAGGACGTACCACCGCCGGAAAATGCCGCCGAGAAGCCTCGCAAGAACGGGTCCCGGGCCGGCGCCGCGCACCCGGCGTTCCCCGACGCGACCGCGCGCACGTTCCGGATCCTGCCGATCGCGGCCGACCTCATGCCGCTGGAGATCGCCGAGACGCGGCACGTGCGCCGCCTGCGCCGCCTGGTGATCGGCGGCGTCGTGGTGGTGGCCGCGCTCGTCGGCGGCTGGTACGGCATCGCCGTGCACGAGCACACCGGCGCCGCCGAGGAGCTGCAAACCGTCCTGGACACCCGGCAGGGCCTGATCCGCGAGCGCCACAACAAGTACGACGAGCTCACCAAGATCCAGGGTGACTCGAAGCTGATCGACGAGCGGCTGCGCAAGGTGCTCGAGCGGGACCTGTCCTGGTCGAAGCTGATCGCCTCGCTGCGCGACACCGCGGGCGCGAAGAACGTCAAGCTCACCGGCATCACCTGCGCCCTGAACCAGGACACCGCCGCCGCGCAGGCCGACCCGGACAAGGTCGGGACGATCATCGTGACCGGCACGGCACAGACGAAGGCGGTCGTCGCCGCGTACGTGGACGCCCTGGCGAAGCTCGACGGAATCGCCAACCCGTTCCCGACCGACGCGACGGAGGAGAACAACGCCGTGACGTTCACCATCCGCATGCAGATCACCAAGGCCGCGCTCGGCGGACGGTTCACCACGCCCACCCCCACGCCCAGCGCGAGCGGGGGCAAGTGATGCGCAACGACCGCCTGTGGCTGCTCGGCGGCGCCCTGTTCGCCGTCGTCATCGTCGCGTTCGGCTACTACTTCCTCATCGCCCCCAAGAAGGCCGACACCGCGTCGATCCGGGACAGCGCCGCCAACACCGAGATCGAGAACGCCGGCAAGCGCAAGGAGCTGGCCGACCTCGCCAAGCAGTACGCGAACATCGAGCAGTACAAGGCCAAGCTGGCCAACGACCAGGCCGCCCTGCCGGCCGACGACGCCGCCGCCGACCTGCTGCGCGAGCTGCAGAAGGCCGGCGAGCTCGCCGGCGTGACCGTGAGCGGCGTCAGCGTCGGCACCGCCGTGGACCTCAAGCCGACCGTCGGCTACGAGATGTACGCGCTGCCGGTCAGCCTCAACGTGGCCGGCCCCACCGTCAAGATGAACCCGTTCCTGGACCAGCTGCAGCAGGTGCAGCCGAGGGCCATGCTCATCAGCTCCGTCAACTTCGCCCCGAGCAGCTCGACGAGCCTGGACAAGGCGGTCGTCACGATCAACCTCGAGGCGTTCTACGCCCCACAGGCATGACGGCTGACATGACGAGAGACCGCCGCCGCGCCGACGAGGGGTTCAGCCTCGTCGAGACCCTCACCTCGCTCGCCATCATGGGCGTGGTCATGACCGCGCTCACCACGTTCTTCATCTCCACCACCAACACCATCAACAAGGAGCGCGGCCTGCAGATGGCCGTCCAGTACGCCCACGACGGCGTGGAGATGGTCCGCTCGCTGCCCGGCCCGAAGCTCGCCCAGGGCCGCAGCGCCATCGACGTGGCCAACCAGCTGCTCACCGACCACGTGGCCAACCTGGACCTGACGGCGCTCAGGAACTCGATGAAGCCGGCCGTGGACAGCGCGCTGAGCCTCACCGCGGCCAGCGTCAACCCGATCCTGCCGATCATTCCCGAGACCCGCACGTTCAACGGCACCGTCTTCGCGCGGCACTGGTACGTCGGCACCTGCGTCATGGACCCGAAGCTGAGCGACGCCCCGTGCCTGCTGTCCTCGACCGTGAGCAACCCGCTGTCGTTCTACCGCGTCGTCGTCGCCGTCACCTGGCAGAACTCCCGCGCCTGCACGGGCGGCGAGTGCTCCTACGTGACCGACACGCTCGTCGCCGGCAGCCTCACCGACCCGATCTTCAACCCGAGCGTGACCGTCACCCCGCCGCTGCCGGACAACCCGGGCAACCAGACCAGCGAGGTCACCGTCCCGATCACCCGGCTCGCGCTGACCGCCTCGACGGCGTACCCGCCGATCACCTGGTCGGCCGAGAACCTCCCGCCGGGCCTGGTCATCAACGACGCCGGGAGCATCACCGGCACCCCGACGGTGGCCGGCGTCTACGTGGTGCGGGTGGTGGTGAAGGACAACGCCAGTACCAACGACGCCTCGTTCAACTGGACCGTCAACCCGCTGCCGGCCATCCCCCAGCCGGTCGACCAGACCTGGGACGCGGGCTCCGCGGTGTCCTACACCGTCCCGCTGACCGGCGGCACCGCGCCGATGACGTGGAGCGCCACCGGCCTGCCCGCGGGCCTGTCGATCGCCCCGACGACCGGCGTCATCACCGGCAGCAGCACGGCGACGGGCGCGGCCGCGGCGGCGACGGTGAAGGTGGCGGTCACCGACAAGTACGGCAAGTCCGCCAACGCCACCTTCAAGTGGAACACCAAGGTCGCCGTCATGTACCCCAACGCCACCACGCCCATCGCGCTGACCAAGGGCGTGGCCTACAGCGGTTCCGTCGTCGTCGCCGGCGGCTCGGGCGTGTACACGATCACCTCCCCGAACCTGCCGCCCGGCCTGTCCATGACCTCGGCGGGCGTGGTCAGCGGGACGGTGACGGGCGGGACGCGGTACCTCGTCACCCTGAACGTCACCGACAGCCTCGGCGCGACCAACTCGACCGTCGTGCCGGTCAACGTCACCGTGAACTCCGGCCTGAAGATCACCGCGCCGACCGCCTCGGCGCCGGACAAGACCGGCACGAAGGGCACCGCGATCGCCACCCAGACGGCCACGGCGACGGGCGGCACCACGCCGTACACCTGGGACGCCACCGGCCTGCCGCCGGGCATCACGCTCGCCACCACGAGCAACAACGGCGTCATGACGGGCACCCCGACCACCAGCGGCTCCTACGTGGTGACGCTGACGGTCACCGACAAGACCGGCGCCACCTCGACCTTCTCCTTCGTCTGGAAGATCACATGAGCCTTGCCGAGCGTTTCCGCGACGCCACGCGACGGGGCGACGACCGCGGCGTGACCCTCGCCGAGCTCGCCGTCACGACCGGCATCATGTCGGTGGTCATGGCGATCTTCACCACCGGCCTGGTACAGCTGTTCAAGGCCGGCAACGCCAACGAGATGGTCGCGCTGACCCAGGCCCAGCTCAACACCGCATTCCTGCGCCTGGACCGGGAGCTGCGCTACTCCGCCGGCTTCGGCCCGCTGCGCACCGACGCGAGCGGCAACACGTTCGTCGAGTACCTCAACCCCGGCACCGCCGGCGGCACCCCCGCCTGCGTCCAGCTGGAGCTTTACAAGGACGGCAAGACGCTGCGCCGGCAGGCGTGGCCGTCGCAGGGCTCCAAGCCGACCGGCAGGTGGTCGGTGCTCGCCTCGCAGGTCAACGTGCCGAAGAGCTCGATGTCCTTCCCCGCCAGCGACAACACGACCTACCAGCGGCTGCGGATCCAGCTGTACGTCGCCTCGAACCCCGGCAGCGGCCAGACCGAGGCGTTCACGGATCTCACGTTCACCGCCCTCAACAGCAGGCCCGACACCGCCCCCTCCTCCATCTGCCCGGAAGCGAGGACGTGATGCTGCTCCGCGCCCTTCGGCGCCTGCGCCGGCGCGACGACGGTTCCCTGCCGCTCGCCATGATGCTCACCCTGGTCGGTACGTCCCTGAGCACCCTGATGGTGCCGATCGCCATCACGCAGCTGCGCGACACGGCCGAGACGATCGACCGGGCCAAGGCGCTGCACGCCGCGCAGGCCGGCATCGACGTCATCGTCGGCAGCATCCGTGCCTCCGCCGGCACCCTCGCCAACGTCCTCTGCCTGCCGGCGGCCGACCCGCTGCTCGGCGTCGTCGGCGGCGGGCTGCCGGGCCGCTACCAGGTGTCGATCCAGTTCCAGGACGCCACCACGACGAACATCAACGACTGCAAGACCCGGGCCTCGATCCTGCGCACCGTGCCGACCTACGCCGTGATCACCTCGACCGGCACCACCAAGGAGAGCCCGACGGGCCAGCTCACGGCGATCCCCAAGAACGACCCGGCGGCCCGCACACTGACCGCGACCTACGTGTTCCGGTTCACCAACGAGAACGTCGAGGGCGGCCTGGTCAAGTTCTACGGCGGCGCCTACTGCCTCGACGCGGGCTCCGGCTCGCCGGCGGTGGGCACCAACGTGAGCACCCAGCCGTGCAGCGCCGGCAGCTCGCGGCAGATGTTCGCGTACACCAAACAGCTCGCCCTGCAGCTGGTCTCGTCCAAGACCGCGGCCAACCCCCAGGGCATGTGCCTGGACTCCGGGGCGAGCCCGGTGTCCGGCTCCCTGGTGCAGTTCCAGGTCTGCGGGAGCCCGACGTTCCCGTACAACCAGCGCTGGAACATCAACGACAGCTCCAACTTCCAGAGCACCGCGTCCAACGGCACGAGCCTCGGCAGCCTGTGCTTCCACGCCAAGTCCGGCAGCACGCCCGGCGCGTTCGTCGAGCTCAGCTCCTGCGGCGGCGCGGCGGACAACACCAGGACCTTCGCCCCCGAGGCATCGGTCGGCGCCGGGGCCGCGGGCGCGCCGTACCAGCTGGTCAACTTCAAGCAGTTCGGCCGCTGCATCGACGTGACGAACTTCGACACCACGATCGGCTTCCTCATCGTGTGGCCGTGCAAGCAGGCGCCGAACCCGCTCAACGTCGGCTGGAACCAGCGCTTCTCCATCCCCAGCAACGGCACCCTCCTGGGCTACGCCGAGGGCAGGATCAGCACGTACGACAGCACCAAGACGTACAAGACCTACTGCCTGACGACGGCCGACCCGTACCCGGCGGCGCAGCACTTCGTGACCGTCAAGGAGTGCCCGACTACTGACGACAACAACGTCAAGTGGACGGTGTACTACGACATGGGCCAGGGCAGCTACGGCACCAGCTACGTCATCAAGGACTACAAGGGCAACTGCCTCACGCCCGCCGACCTCGACGACGCCAAGCTGCCCGCGGGCGACGTCTTCAAGGGCAGTACCACGGTCAGCAAGCTCACCATGGCCGTCTGCAACGCCTCCAAGCTGCAGAAGTGGAACGCCCCGCCCAACGCCGACGATCCCTCGCCGCTGAAGAACATCGGTGAGAACTGACCTTCCCGTAGGGGCCCGTTTCAGGGTCGGATCCGTGCATCGCCTGGATGGCATCGACGCCGGCCCGGACGAGGCTGACGGCATGACCATCACGGTGTCCGCGCGCGCCGCCGGCGGCGTCTCGCTCCCCCGGCAGGCCGCCCTCGGCGTGGCCGCGGTGGCCGGGTTCCTGCTCGTGCGCGGCGCGGTGGCGACCGACATGGGTGCCGGCGGGCGGGCCGTGGGCAACACCCGCGCGGTCGAGGGGCTCGGCCTGGGCACGCCGTTCGCCGGTGACGGCCCCGTCGGCGACTTCCTGCAGTGGGTGTACGGCTACGGGCACTGGCTGGTCGCCGTGGCGGTGCTCGTGTGGCTCGCCCGCCGCCACCCCGCCGTCTACTACCGGGTCCGCGACGCGATGCTGCTGACCGCGGCCGGCGCCCTGTTCGTCTTCGTGGTCTTCCCCGTGGTCCCGCCGGGGCCGGAGCCGGCGGCCTTCGCCTCGCTGCCGAGCCTGCACGCCGCGGTCGACGCGCTGCTGGCCCTGGCGATCGCGGCCGCGGCCCGGCGGCGGTGGGTGCGGGCGGCCGGCGTGGGGCTGGCCGCCGGGTTGGCCGCCGCGGTGGTACTGACCGGCCACCACCACGCCGTGGACGTCCTCGCCGGGGTCGCCCTGGCCGGGGCCGCCTGGCTGTTCCTGCGCGCCCGCCACCGTCCCGCCGCGGCGCTGCGCGGCTACGCCGGCTGGGACGCCCTCGACCTGCACTGAACGCCCACACTGTCCGTTGCCGAGCGACTACCCTGTGCCCATGGATGGCCTCGACGCGGAGTACACGGGGTTCCCGGCCGACGTGATCCCGCTGCAGTACCAGGCGCTGCTGCTCGGCGACGACCGCCGGATGAGCGCCTTCGCGGAGGCGATCACCCGCACGGTCTCCCGCGGCATGCGCGTGCTCGACCTCGGCGCCGGCACCGGCGTGCTGAGCTTCTTCGCCGCCCGCGAGGGCGCCACCGTCACCGCCATCGAGCGCGAGCCCCGCGTGTGCGCCACCGCGCAGGCCGCCCTGGCCGCCGCGGTCGGCGACGCGGTGCGGGTCCTGCACGCCGACGCCCGCGACTACCTGCCCCAGGAGCCGGTGGACGTGGTGATGTGCGAGATGCTGCACGTCGGGCTCCTGCGGGAGCGCCAGATCGAGGTGATCAACAGCTTCAAGCGCCGCTACCTGCGCCACATCGGCGGCCCCCTGCCCCGTTTCCTGCCCGAGGCCTGCGTGCAGGCGGCGCAGCCGGTCGAGCAGGACTTCACGTACTTCGGCTACACCGTCCCCGCCCCGGTCTTCCAGGTGCCGGAGAGCGTCCAGCCGCGCACGGTCGAGCTCGCCGCCCCGCAGGTGTTCCAGCAGTTCTTCTACGCCGACCCGCTGCCCACCAGGTGCGCCGCCGACCTGACGTTCGTGGCCGAGCGGCCCGGCGTGGTCAACGCCGTCCGGCTGATCACCAAGAACCTGCTGGCGCTCGTCTACGACCCGCCCGGCAGCGTCGACTGGATGATGAACTACCTGGTCGTGCCGGTCACCCAGCCGGTCGAGGTGCTCACCGGTGACGAGGTGCGGGTGCGCTTCGACTACCCGTGCGGCGCCGAGATCACGGCATTGGCGGACGTGCTGCGGGTCAACGTCCCCGCCCACACCCGCTAGCGCGGCCCGCTACCGTTCGATGCATGTCGAAGGCGCGGCTCGGGCTCATCGGCACCATCGTCGGCACCGCCCCCTGGGTCGTCATGATCCTCTGGCCGACGCCGAACCCACGCCGGATCAACCTGGACCCGGTCCACGGCCTCGCCGGCGTGCTGACCAGCGGCCCGCGCGAGGCCATCATCCAGATGGGCGGCAACCTGGCGGTGTTCGCCGCCTTCGGGATCTTCGGCCCGATGCGGTGGCGGCTGGGCGCCTGGGCGGTGACGGGCATCGCCGCGTTGGGCTCGGCCGTGCTCGAGACGCTGCAGTACGTCCTCGACCTCGGCCGCGTCACCGCCCTCGACGACGTGCTGGTCAACGCGGCGGGAGCGGGCCTGGCCGCGGTACTGGCACGACGCTGGCGCCGTCCGCCGCACCCTGTGCCGTCGCCTCCCGAGCCGGTGCCCGGCGCCCCGCGCGAGCCCAGCCCGTCGCGATGAGCAGCAGCGCGGCGGCATACGTGGCCATGACGACCACGTCGCGGCCGGGGAAGTCCAGCCCGGCCGCGCCCACGCCGATCAGCAGGTCGGAGCCGAGGAACAGCGCCCCGCCGAGCCCGACCCGGGCCGAGACGCCGGTGGCCGCGCAGGCCATCGCGGCCAGCGCCAGGCTGTAGCCCAGGATCGGCGCCCGCAGCGGCCCGAGGTGGCCCCACAGCAGCGCGTTGAGGCCGGCCCACAGCACCGCGTACCCGATCACGGCGGCCGTCCTCGGCCGGGCCTTCCCCAGGAACGCGACGATCAGAGAGACCTGGGTGCCGAGGAAGCAGGCCATGCCGGCCAGGAACCACAGCTTCCCCGGCACGAGCAGCACGACGTCGCCCGCGGTCGCGAAGGCGAGCCCGACCGTGACGGCGTCGCGGCGGCCGTGCTGGACGAGGTACCAGATGAGCAGCGGCGCCAGGAGGGGCTTGGCGATCCACTGCAGGACGTGCCCGCCGGCCGCCACCCCGCCCAGTTCGACCAGGGCGGCGACCGCGAACAGCACCAGAGCCGGGCGCCTCATGCGGCGGGCTGCCAGCCGGGACGGCCGAACACGAAGCGCAGCCGGTCCCGCCAGCGCGCGGCGGAGCGGACGTCGCGCCAGATCGCCGCGTACTCGTGGGTGGCCACCCGCAGCGGGTTGTACGTGTTGATGTTCTTCGTCAGCCCGTAGAGCACCGGCACCCGCTCGGGCTCGAACGAGCCGAACATCCGGTCCCAGATGATCAGGATGCCGCCGTAGTTCTTGTCCAGGTACTGCTGGTTCGCCCCGTGATGGACCCGGTGATGCGAGGGCGTGTTGAAGAACCACTCGATCGGCCGCCACAGCCGCCCGACCCGCTCGCTGTGCAGGAAGAACTGGTACGCCAGGCTGATCGACTGCTGCAGGAACACCATCCACGGCGGGATCCCCAGCAGCGGCAGGAACAGCCAGAAGGGCGTCGCGGTCATCGGCGTCCAGCTCTGCCGCAGGGCGGTCGACAGGTTGAAGAACACGCTCGAGTGGTGCACGACGTGCCCGGCCCAGAACACGCGCACCTCGTGGTGCAGGCGGTGGAACCAGTAGTACGCGAAGTCGTCGGCGAAGAACAGCACGATCCACGTCCACGGGCTGTGCGGGTCCATCCGCAGCGGCGTGAGCACGTAGAGCCCGGCGAAGACGACGGCGACCAGGATCTTCCAGGGCACGCCGATGATCTGGCTGCCGAGGCCCATCGACAGGCTGGTCGCGGTGTCCCGGACCTCGTAGCCGCGCTCCTCGTCGTCGGGCAGGAAGCGGTACGAGACCGCCTCCAACACGATCAGCAGCAGGAACGCCGGCACGGCGTAGAGAACGGCGGGGATCATGCCTCGATCTCCTTGGGGGAGCGGGGGTGTGGTGTTTCCGGGTGTGGGGTTTCCGCACCGATGGGGGCGGTGAGCAGTGCCCAGGCCTGGTCCCGCGCGGCGGACGCGTCCCCGGCCACGATGTGTTCGCCGAGCCGGCGGTGCCCGGCGACGTCGAGCAGCTCGGCGGTCCGCCGCCCGGCCGGCACCCGCCCGACCGCCAGCGCCCCGCCGACGAGGCTGTTGAAGGCCAGCAGGTACGCCACGTTCCCGCCGCCGACGATGATCTCCCGCCACAGCGCGACGTTCGCCTCGCCCATGGCGTCCAGGTCCGGTCCGGAACTCGCATAGGCCTCGACCGCGGCCACCACGGCGGCCCGCCCGTCGCCGGAGGCCCGCTGCGCGCACAGCCGGGCCGCGTCGGCCCCGAGGCAGGCCCGCATCTCCAGCACGTCGCGGACCACCGTGTCGAACGGCAGCACGTCCCGCACGTCGGTGAGCGCCATCGCGAGGTCCAGCCCTGCGTGCCGGCGCCAGTCCAGCACCCGGGTCGCCCCGCCCTGCGCCACCCGCACCAGCCCGAGCTGCTGCAGCCGCCTCAGCGCCTCCCGCACGGCATGGCGGTTGACCTCGAACACGGCCGCCAGCTCCCGCTCGCTGGGCAGGCTGGCCTCCGGCGGGTACACGCCGCCGAGAATCGCGTCACGCACCTGCCCGAACACGTGGTCGGACACGGAACTCCGGCTGGCCGGCACGAACTCCATGCCCGGCAGTGTGCCACCCATCAACTGGTTGGACCAGTCCCCAATTCCGACCGCTCGGGGCCGTCCTTCGGCCGCTCGGCGTCATCGCCCCGGCCCACGCGCAAGCCCTTCGCGCGCGCCGGCTTGCGGCGGAAACTTTTCGCCTGGACCGGTCAAGGCGGCAACCTCCCCACATTGGCCGCGTCCACGGAGGTCGTGTACGAGTCGTCCGCCGCCGGCGTGATGCGGTGACCTGCGTGTGCGGACGGCGCCGCGCTGCCGCGTGGGCCGGCACTCTTGCACGGCCTGCTCGGGATCCGCCCGGTCTTCTCCCACGCCCGCCGGTGGTGAAGGCGAGGAGTTCGGGGCGTTCCCGCGGGAGATCCGGTGGCCGAGCTGCTAAAACGCTCCTGGAATGGCTGAACAACCGGGGTCTCCGCCGCTCCGACGCGACCCTCCATGTCCGCGGCGAGGGCGGAAAGTTTTCGCCTCGCGCGGTCAAGGCGGAATGTTTTCGCTGCGAGCGGTCAAGACGGCAACCTTCCGCCCCACGCGCTCAAGGCGGAAGGTTCCCGCCTCGCGCGGTCAAGACGGAACGTTTTCGCCACGACCGGTCAAGACGGCAACCTTCCGCCCCACGCGGTCAAGGCAGAAGGTTCCCGCCTCGCGCGGTCAAGGCAGAACGTTTTCGCCGCGAGCGGTCAAGACGGCAACCTTCCGCCCCATCGAGAGGCAGGGCAGCTGGCGGGTGCTCCGTGCCGAGCCTGCGCAGGCGGGGGTTCGCAGCACAACCAAGCGGCCGTGTCAGGCCGTCAGCTCGTCGACGATCTTCTGGGCGTTGGTGGCGTGTTTGGCGTACGCGCTGGCGAAGGCGCTGCGCTGGACGGCCTGGGCGGCGTTGGTCACGCTCATCTGCTGCCAGCCGTTGACCTTCATCAGTTTCGCGTAGAACTTGGCCGAGGCGAAGGCCGGGTCCATGAGCTGCTCCGGCGTACCCCAGATGCTCACCCGCTGCTGGAAGATGCCCACCGAGTCGTAGTTCGTCCCGGTCCCCTCGTGCGGCAGCTTCATCGAGGCCGGCACCGTCGGGTTGGCCAGGTTCTTCAGGTACGTCTCCTGCAGCGCGGTCGCGATCGCCACCACCATGGCGCGCTCCGGCAGGTTCATCTGGCGGGCGACCTCGACCACGATGAACGCGTTGTTGGTCTGCGCCTGCGTGAGGCCGGCCACCGGCTTCGGCACCAAGGATGCGCCCGGCAGGGCCGCCTGGGCGACCCCGCGGGCGGCGTTGGCCCTGGCGTTGGATTCGTAGAACTTGGCCGCGTCGAAGTTCACGTCGTCGGCAACGGCATCCGGACGCTCAGGGAAGATCGCCCAGGACACACCGACACTGATCAACGAGGCGACGAGGCTGACCGCGGCGAGCAGCGCCAGTCTGCTGAAGTGCAGACGGCGTGCGGCAGCGGGCCTGCGCCGGAGGGTGGCGCCACGCACCGCGACAGCTTACGAACGTGGCGCCCGTACCGAAAGGCGGGATCCCCGACGAAATCCTGGCTTAAAGGAAAACTAAGAAACCCTACGGAGCGTCACCGCGCGACGTCGCTCGTGAGCCCGCGACGCTTGAGCAAGGGATCGATCAATGGGTCGCGGCCACGGAACGTGCGGTACACCTCCATCGCGTCGGCGCTGCCGCCCTTGGCCAGCAGGCCGTCGCGGAAGGCGTCGCCGCTGTCGCGGCGCAGGCCCCCGCGCTCGGTCAGCCAGTCGACGGTGTCGGCGTCGAGGACCTCGCTCCAGATGTAGGAGTAGTAGCCCGCGCTGTAGGCCGCGCCGCTGAAGATGTGGGCGAAGTAGGTGGTGCGGTACCGGGGCGGCACGAACGGCGTCGCCACGCCCGCCCGCTCCAGGGCCGCCGCCTCGAACGCCACGACGTCGTCGACCTCGGCGGCCGCGTCGGCGTCCAGGGTGTGCCAGGCGAGGTCGAGCAGGGTGGCCGCCAGGTACTCCGTCGTGGCGAACCCCTTGTTGAACCGCTCCGCCGCCTGCAGCCGGTCGACGACCTCCTGCGGCAGCGGCTCGCCGGTGCGGTGGTGCAGCGCGTAGCTGGCCAGCACCTCGGGCCAGAGCATCCACACCTCGTTGACCTGCGACGGGTACTCCACGAAGTCCCGCGGCACCTTGGTGCCGGCGAACTTCGGGAAGTACACCTGCGAGAACAGCGTGTGGAGGGCGTGGCCGAACTCGTGGAAGAGGGTGCGCACCTCGTCCAGGGTGAGCAGGGTCGGCTCGCCGTCCGGGGCCCGGTTGATGTTGAGGTTGTTGACCGCGACCGGGGCGGTGCCGAACAGCCGGGACTGCGCCACCAGGGCGTTGGCCCACGCGCCGCCGCGCTTGGAGGCGCGGGTGAAGAAGTCGCCGACGTACAGGCCGAGCGGCCCGCCGTCGCGGTCGAAGACCTCGAACACGCGGGCGTCGGGGTGGTACGCCCGCAGGTCCGGCCGCTCGTCGAAGCGCAGCCCGTAGAGCTTGCCGGCGGCGAAGAACACCCCGTCGCGCAGCACCCGCTCCAGCTCGAAGTACGGGCGCAGCTCGTTCTCGTCGATCGCGTAGCGCTCGCGGCGGATGCGCTCGGTGTAGTACGCCCAGTCCCACGGCTGGAGGGCGAAGTCGTCGCCGATCGCCGCCTGCAGGTCGTCGGCCTCGGCGGCGGCGTTGGCCATCGCCGGCGGAACGAGCTTGGCCAGCATCTCCTCGACCGCCCCCACGGAGCGGGCGGTGTTGTCCGCGATGTTGTAGGCGGCGTGGTGCTCGAAGCCCAGCAGCCGGGCCCGCTCGGCCCGCAGCCGCACGATGCGCAGCACGATGGCGCTGGTGTCGTTGGCGCCGCCGCGCGAGCCCCGCCCGATCGACGCGGTGTGCAGCCGCTCGCGCAGCGCCCGGTCGTGCAGGGCGGCCAGCGCGGGCTGGGCCGTCGGCAGGATCAGGTTGAGGACGTACTTCCCGTCGAGGCCCCGGTCGCGCGCGGCCACCGCCGCCGCGGCGATCGCGTCCTCGGTCAGCCCGCCGAGCTCGGCCTCGGTGTCGACCACGACCGCGCCGGCCTTCATCTCGTCGCGCACGAGGTTGCCGAACTCGGTGGCCAGCTTGGCCAGCTCGGCGTTGATCTCGCGCAGCCGCACGTGCTGCTGCGCCGACAGCTCGGCGCCGGCCCGCACGAACTCGATGCGGTAGCGCTCCAGCAGCCAGGCGGACTCGGGCTCGAGCCCCAACTCGTCGCGGCGCTCGTAGAGGCTCCTGATCCGGCGGTACAGCCCGGGGTCGAGCATGATCGCGTCGGTGTGCGCCGACAGCCGCGGTACGACCTCCGCCTCGATCTCCTGCAGCCGGGGATTCGTGTCGGCGCTGGTCAGGGTGAAGAAGGCGGCGGAGACGCGCTGCAGGACGCGGCCGGAGCGCTCCAGCACCACCAGCGTGTTGTCGAACGTCGGCGGCTCCGGGTCGGCGGCGATGGCCGCGACCTCGGCGCGCTGCTCCTCCATGCCCCGCTCGAAGGCCGGCAGGTAGTGCTCGACTTCGATGCGGTCGAACGGCGGCAACTGGTACGGCAGATCGCTCGGCGCGAAGAACGGGTTGTCCGTGGTCACCTACCGACTGTATCGGCCCGCCCTCGTCTGCCGGGCCCCTGCCTCAACTGGCGCAGCCCCGCGCCAGAGTGCTCGCCGCGACCAGCGTCTCCGGGTCGAAGGTGGTCGTCCAGGCCACCCCGTCGCCGCTGACGATCTCGACCTCGGTGCCGCCGACGAACCGGGCCGAGCTCAGCACCAGCGACGGCGAGCGCGCGTCGTCGGTCTGGTACTCGAAGCAGCCGAGCACCTGATCCGACGCGCGGCTGGCCAGCCCGGCCCGGCTGCGCAGCCGCACCCGCTCGACGGCGGTCATGAACATGACGGAGTAGTGCTCGTCGACCAGCTCGAACCGCCCGTCCGGCGAGACCCCGAGGACGGAGACCTCCCGCGGCTCGGGGTCCACGAACGACAGGGTCTCGTACGCCACCCCGGCCAGGCAGGAGCCCAGCATCAGCAGGGTCGCGGCCGCGGCCACGACCGCCCGCGCGAGCCGGTTGCCGACCACGAGCCAGACCGCACCGGCCAGCAGCAGCGGTGCGAGGGCGAGCGTCGTCGCCACCGTCCCCGTGCGCCCGAACGGCGCGAGGTGCACGTAGTGCCACGGGTTGTACGAGGCCAGCAGCACCAGCGTCACGAAGCACACCGCCACGGCCGTCAGCGCCGACGCGGGGACCCACCGCCGAGTGATCACACCCCAGAGACGTATGCAAACACGGCGATCATTGCAGCGGGCCCGTGTAGGCGGCCCGCAGGCGCAGGCGGGTCGGGCTGGCGTACTCCTCCATGGCGTGCGCCAGCCAGCCGGTCGTCCGCGAGATGGCGAAGATCGCCTCCCCGGCGCCGCGGGGCATCCCGGCCAGGTGGGTCAGCAGCCCCAGCGGCAGGTCCACGTTCACGGCCGGTAGCCGCCGCCGGCCCGCCTCGTCGAGCACCGCCTCGGCCACGGCCAGCCGCGGGTGGCCGGGCACCGCGGCCCGCACCCGCTCCAGCAGCGCCTCGCCGCGGGCGTCGCCGGAGCGGTAGACGGCGTGCCCGAAGCCCGGGATCCGCTCGCCCCGCCGCAGCCGCTCCCCCATCGCGAACGACGCCCGGCCCGGCTCGCCGATCTCGGCCAGCATCGTCTCGACGCCGAGCGAGGCCCCGCCGTGCAGCGCCCCGCTGGTCACCCCGAGCCCGGCCGCGACCACCGCGTACGGGTCCGCCCGCACCGACGCGCCCACCCGCACGGCCAGCGTGGACGAGGCCAGCTCGTGGTCGGCGAGCAGCACCATGGCGAAGCGCAGCGCGTCGGCCAGCGCCGGGTCGGCCCCGTCGCCGGCCAGCTTCCGCCACAGCCGCTCGTGCACCGGCGTCTCCCCCGGCGCGTCCGGCCCGGGCAGCGCCTCGACCATGCCGGCGATGAGCCCCCGGCCGGCCTGCGCGACGGCGGCCGGGTCCAGGTTGAAGCGCATCGGGTCGGCGACCGCGAGGGCGGTGACGATGACCTGCAGGCGCTCCAGCGGCAGCACCGCCGGGGCCAGGCCCTCCTGCGCCGTGCGGGCCGCGGCCACGGCCTGCGGGTCGGCCGCCCAGCCCTCGGCGCCGCCCTGCCACAACCAGGCGGCCACCTGCTCGAGGCCCCAGTCGGCGGCCAGGCCGATGGCGTCGCGGCCGCGGTAGTAGTGCCGGTCCTCGCCGAGCATCGTCACCGCCGACTCGATGACGAGCTCGTTGCCGCCGGTGGGTCGCCGCGGCCGCCCGCGCCGCGCCAGCCGGTCGATCTCGGCGGCGTCGAACACGCTGTGCCCGTCCTCGGCCTTGCGGCGGGTCAGCACGCCGCGGCTGACGTAGGCGTACAGCGTCGCGGGCTTCACCCCGAGCCGCCGGGCCGCCTCGTCGGCGTTGATCCACTTGTCCATGCCGGCCACCCGCTCATGTTGATTTTAGTCAACATTGACACATCTTCGTCCACATCGTCAATCTGGAGGCATGTCAACCGCAAGCAAGCCGCGCATCCACTTCCTCGACGTCACGAACCGGGACGGGGTGCAGACGGCCCGGACCGGGCTGTCGAAGTTCGGCAAGACGATGGTGAACTTCTATCTGGGTCGCCTCGGCGTTGCGCAGTCCGAGATCGGCTTTCCGTTCCTGTTCCACGAGGTGCCGTACGTGCGCGCGCAGACCGCGCTGGAGAAGGCCGGCGCGTTCGGGGGCCTGCGCCTGTCCGGCTGGTGCCGCGCGGTCGCCGCCGACGTCGAGCGCTCGGCCGGCCTGGGCCTGCGCCACTACAACCTGTCGATCTCCACCTCGGACCAGATGCTGCAGAACAAGTTCCGCGGCCGCCTCGACCGCGACGCGCTGATCCGCGAGATGACCGCGGCCGTGCGCGCGGCCAAGTCGGCCGGCGCCGAGACCGTCGGCGTCAACGCCGAGGACGGCTCGCGCACCGACGAGGGCTTCCTGACCGAGTTCGCCCTCGCCGCCCGCGAGGCCGGCGCCGACCGCGTGCGCTACTGCGACACCATCGGCGGCGACACCCCGGGCCGCATCGGCGAGCGCTTCGCCAAGCTGGCCGGCGCGGTCGCCATGCCGATCGAGACCCACTGCCACAACGACCTGGGCATGGCCGTGGCCAACTCCCTGGCCGGCGCCTTCGGCGACCTCGCCGCCGGGCAGGACGCCTGGATCAACACCTGCGTCAACGGCATCGGCGAGCGCTCGGGCAACGCCGACCTGCTCTCCTGCATCCTGGCCCTGCGCCACGGCTTCGGCGTCCCGGCGGACGCCGAGATCGGCGACGCGCTGGACCTGTCGTGGGCCCGCCGCTTCGCCGCCTGGGCCTCATACGCCTTCGGCCAGCCGCTGCCGAACAACCAGCCGGGTGTCGGCCCGAACGCCTTCGCCCACGAGTCGGGCATCCACGCCGACGGCGCCCTGAAGGACCACCGCAACTACGAGCTCTACGACGAGGACGCGCTCGGCCCGTTCCCGGCAGACCGCCACGCTCGCCCCGGCCGCCTGGTCCTGACCGGCGAGTACGGCGGCCTGGCCGGCTTCCGCCACGCCCTGGACGACCTGGGCGTCCCGGTGACGGACGAGGCCCTGACGTTCAAACTGGTCCAGCTCTGCAACGCCGCGACGGGCCGCCCGCTGACCGACGACGAGCTGCGGCTGATCGCCACCTACCCGAACGAGCTGGCTCTGCTGTATCCCGGCTATCTGGACTGATCAGAGCATGGCGTACTCGACGATCCAGCCCAGCCGGAGGGTTTCCTCGTACGAGAACTCGAGCGCCGCGATGTCGTTGAAGCGCCGCGTGACCTGCATCGGCGTGAAGCGGTGCACGGCGCATTCCATCCAGACCGGGATGCGGGAGGACGGGTTGGCCAGAACGAGGTGCTTGCCGCAGCGATACGCGTTCCCCATGGCGGCAACGTAACCAGGCGCACGCCGCGGCACCCATCCCGCCAGCCGCAGGCAAACGGTACGCCAATTGGAGTACGCCATTGGCCGGTGGCTATCCGCCCCATTCCGTGATTTTCCCGAAACGCACAGTTCACCGCGGGAACGCCGTTTCGACCTGACAGATGGCGAAGTGCGGGTGATGATTTGCCCGTGACAAGCCAACTACGCGTGATGTCGATCTATGAGGGGTTTTTCTCCGGCGGCGCCCGGGCCCTGCACACCACGGTCGTGGCCGGGCTGCACACCGGGGGGACGCATCACCATTCGGTGCTGAGCATCTACGGCGCGATGCGCCGCGAGACCATCCTGCAGCGCATGGAGGACGACGCCAGCTACCGCTCGCTCAGCGCGGCCGGCGTCGAGGTGCGCCCCCTCGGCCGGCGCATCGGCGGGGACACGGCGACCCGCAGGACGTTCAGCGCGTCCGAGGTCGCCACCGCGTTCGCGCACGCCGAGCGGGCCGACATCATCCTGTCGCTCAAGGAGCAGCCGCTGCGCCTGGTCAACCTGCCCGGCTTCCCGCGCCGGCCGGTCGTGGTGTGCCTGCACCGCTCCGACCCGGAGAACCAGGGCAGCGCGCTGGCCGAGTTCAAGGCGGCGGTCGCCGACGGCCGGGTGGCCGCCGCGATCTGCTGCGCGGAGTCGACGCGCTCGGCGTACGAGGCGGCGGGCATCCCGGCCGGCCTGCTGAAGGTCATCCCGAACGGGGTGGACCTGTCCCGCTTCCAGCCGGTGCCGGCCCGCCGCCGCGCGGCCCTGCGCCGGTCGCTCGGCGTGCCGGCCAAGGCGAAGGTCGTCACCATGGCCGCCCGCTACGACCCGATGAAGAACGTCCCGCTGTTCCTGGCCGCCGCCCGCCGCTACCTGGAGCGGGAGCCGGCCGGCCACGTCCTGCTGTGCGGTGCCGGCATGACCACGGCCAACGCCGAGCTGTGCGGGCTGCTCACGGAGCTGTTCGACGACGAGCCGCGGCACCTGGCCCGGCTGCACCTGCTGGGCATCCGCCGGGACATGGAGGCGGTCTACGCGGCCAGCGACGTCGTCGCGCTCACCTCGACCAGCGGCGAGGCGGCCCCGCTGTGCCTGATCGAGGGGGCGATGTGCGGCGCGGTACCGGTCTCCACCGACATCGGCGACACCGCGATCATCGTGGCCGGCCACGGGCTCATCACCCCGCCGGAGCCGGAGGCGATCAGCGCCGCCTGGTCGGAGGCGGTCCACCGGCGGGCCGAGCTGACCCCGGCCCTGCTGGGCAGCCGGGAGCGGTTCAGCCACACCCGGATGATCGCGTCCTACGCCACCGTCATCGACGCCGCCTACCGCGACGCGGGGCTGCGGGTGCCCGAGCGCCTGTAACCGAAGAGCCGGTGCAGCCTGGCGTACCACCCGGGCGCCGCGAGAATCAGCAGCACCCCGGCCGCGACCGCCCACAGCCGGTGCCGGGCCGCCGCGCCGACGTCGGCCAGCCGCAGGTCCCGGCGCACGATCTGCACGGTCGAGGCCTCGGCGGCCGCGGGCACCACCGACATCGCCCCGGCCCGCAGCCGGAAGTGCAGCAGCCCGGCCGCCGAGGCGCGACCGCAGCAGCGCGCCGGCCACCGCCGCCGAGCCGTCGCCCGACGCGTCGTCGACGACGATCAGGCCCACCGCCACGCCGTGCGGCACGCGCAGGTCGAGCAGCGCGGCGATCGTCCGGCCGACGGTCCGCTGCATGTTGTACACCGGCATGACGATCGACACCGCAATTGCCACAATCGGATCATATGCAGACATAACCCGTCTGAGGTACTGAACACCGCAAACTTCGCAGCACTGCGTAGCCGGTCGGTAACCTTCCGTGCAGAACGGCCCGGCGTCGATCGAGGAGGTCAGCATGAGCGAGGGCGGCGCCGCACAGCGGATCGCGGTCATCGGCGCCGGGCCGGCGGGCCCCGCCCCGGCGCAGTTCCCGCACCCGCGCCAGGGCACGGGCGAGGTGTACGCCCGCATGTGCGAGCACGTCGAGAAGCAGGGTGGCCGGGTCCACCTCGACACCCCGGTCGCGCGCCTGGTGCTCGACGGCACCCGGGTCACCGGCGTGCAGCTCAACAGCGCCGAGATCCGCGAGCACGACCACGTGGTGTCCTCGATGCCGCTGACTGTGCTGGCCGGCCGCCTGCCCGAGGTGCCGCCGGAGGTGGCCGCGGCCAACGCGCGGCTCGCCTTCCGCAACACGGTCGTGGTGTACCTGCGCACCACGGCGGAGTCGGTCTTCCCCGACACCTGGATCAGCGTGCCCGACCCCGAGCTGTGGGTCGGGCGCATCACGAACTTCGACAACTGGGTGCCCACCACCAAGCACGGCGAGCGGGAGACCGTGCTGGCCCTGGAGTACTGGTGCGGCCCCGACGACGACTTCTGGCGCTGGGACGACGAGCGCTACGTGGCGCTGGCCCGCCGGGAGCTCGTCGCCACCGGCCTCGTCCGGGCCGGCGAGATCCTCGACGGCGAGGCGCTGCGGGTGCCGAAGAGCTATCCGGTGTACCGCAAGGGCTACCGCCGTCACCTGAAGGTCCTCGAGGAACACCTCCATCGCCTCGACGGCCTGCAGGTGATCGGGAGGTACGGCGCGTTCAAGTACGGCGGCCAGGAGCACGGCATCCTGATGGGCCTGCTCGCCGCCGAGAACGTGCTGCGGGGCGCGGACCACGACCTCTGGTCGGCCGGGCCGCGCCCCGGCTCCCGCATCACCGCCACGGGGCTGGAGCGCGCGTGAGGGTTACGCCGCCCAGCCGCCGTCGGCGTTGACCGTCGCCCCGGTCACGTACCGCGCGTCCGGCCCGGCCAGGAACGCCACCACCGAGGCGATCTCGTCGCCGTCCGCGTACCGCCCGAGCGCCGTCAGCCCCGCGATCGCCTGCGCCTGCGGCTGGTCGGCGGGGTTGGCGTCGGTGTCGGTCGGCCCCGGGTGCACGAGGTTCACCGTGATCCCCTGCGGCCCGAGCTCCCGGGCCAGCCCGCGGGTCATCCCGGCCAGCGCGGTCTTGGTCAGCGCGTAGAGCGCGAGCCCTGGGAACGGCACCCGCTCGGCCACGTTGCTGCCGATGCTGATGATCCGACCGCCGTCGCCGAGGTGCCTTGCCGCGGCCCGGGCCGCCGCGTAGGGCCCGCGCACGTTGACCGCCACCGTGCGGTCAAACGTCGCGATGTCCAGCTCGGAGAGCGCTCCCACGGGGAACACACCGGCGTTGTTGACCAGAATGTCCAGCCGGCCGAGCAGCTCCGCGGCCTCGTCGACCGCCCCGGCGACCGCCGCCGGGTCGGCCGCGTCGGCCCGCAGCGCGAGCCCGCGCCGGCCCCTCTCCTTCACGTCGCAGGCCACCTCGTTCGCCCTGTCCTCGCTGTTCACGTACGTGATCGCGACGTCCGCGCCGCGGGCCGCGAGCGCCCGGGCGATCGCGGCGCCGATGCCCCGGCTGCCGCCGGTGACGAGCGCGACCTTGCCATGCAGTTCGTTCATGCCGACCAGCCTGCCGGGCCCGGCGCGCCCCGTCTGGCGGCCATCGGACCTCTCATTTCGGTGGAGAGCGCTCTCCACAATGTGCCGAATCGTGCCCGAATTATCCGGTTAAGCGCACCAGGGTATTGACGGACGGCCGCACCGGGCACATTCTTGGAGAGCGCTCTCCGAGCGCGTTCACGCCGGTCCGCCACCGGCGAACGGCACCCGCCCCACACCCCTGGGAGCTGCATTGAGTACGAGAAGCCTCAGAAGAACCCTGATCCCGATCGGGGTCACCACCGCCGTGGTCGCGTCGATGGTCGTCGGCGCGATCCAGCTCACGTCCGCCGACGCCGCCACCACCACGCTGCTGTCGCAGGGCCGCCCGGCCCTCGCGTCCTCCACCGAACTGGGTGAGACCCCGGCCGCCGCCGCGGTCGACGGCAACAACTCGACCCGCTGGGGCAGCCAGTGGAGCGACCCGCAGTGGCTGCGGGTCGACCTGGGATCCACCGCCACGGTCTCCCAGGTGGTCCTGCAGTGGGAGGCCGCCTACGCGAAGGCCTTCCAGATCCAGACGTCGGACGACGGCAACGCCTGGACCAACATCTACAGCACCACCACCGGCACCGGCGGCACGCAGACGCTCAACATCAGCGGCACCGGCCGCTACGTGCGCATGTACGGCACGCAGCGCGCCACCGGCTACGGCTACTCGCTGTACGAGTTCAAGGTCTACGGCACGCTGAACACCACGCCGCCGCCCACCGACGGCCCCGGCTGGGTGCCGGCCGTCCCGCCGGTGACCGGCGTGACCCCGTCGACGGCGACCCCGCCGCCGACCAACCCGCCGACGACCCACCACGAGTTCCAGGCGAACTGCTCGGTGAGCCGCAGCAACCTGCCCGACGACCCGATCGTCTTCTTCGGCCTGCCGGGCGCGTCGCACTCGCACACGTTCATGGGCAACACCACCACCAACGCCAACACCACGCTCTCCTCGCTGCAGGCCGGCGGCACCGCGTGCATCACGCCGGGCGACAAGAGCGCGTACTGGATGCCCACCCTGCTCAACGGCGACCAGGCCGTGCAGCCGGTCGGCCGCCAGGTCATCTACTACAAGAGCGGCGTCCTCGACTACCGCAGCGTCCGCCCGTTCCCGGCCGGCCTGCGCTTCGTCGTCGGCAGCCCGTCCTCGACCCAGGCCGAGTTCCAGAACCACCCGGGCCACGTCGAGGGCTTCGAGTGCGGTGACCTCACCAACCAGTGGGACATCCCGGCCAACTGCGTCGCCGGCTCCCAGCTCAACGTCCGGTTCCAGGCCCCCAGCTGCTGGGACGGCACCCACCTGGACTCCCCGGACCACAAGGCGCACATGGCCTACCCGGTCGTCGGCGTCTGCCCGCCGGACCACCCGGTGGCCGTGCCGATGATCGAGTTCAAGATGGCCTGGCCGGTCAGCGGCAACATGGCCAACGTGCACTTCTCCAGCGGCCGCGGCTACTCGTTCCACTACGACTTCTACAACGCGTGGGACGCCCCGACCCTGAAGGCCCTGTCCGACCACTGCATCAACGGTGGCCTGCAGTGCGACCCGCGCGGCTTCGACCAGTACAAGCCGGACCGCGGCGCCGCCCTCAACGAGAACTACGTCCTGCCCTAAGCAACCCGGCACCCCAGGCGACAGCCCGCCCGTTTCCCACCGGGCGGGCTGTTCCCTTCTCGGGAAAGCTCAGCCGCCGCGGGCCGGACGCAGCGCCCCGACCACGGTGGTCAGCTCGGCGATCAGCCCGGCCACGGTGGTCCCGTCCGTTCCGCCGATCGTGACCGAGCGCAGCTCGTCCGGCTTCGGCAACCGCGCCACGATCTCCGGCAGCCGCTCGATCAGCTGCGCCTGCAGGCTCTCCGGGGACTGCTCGTTGTCGATCGCCGCCTGCATCCGGGCCCGCTCCAGGGCCAGCAGGGCCTCCTCGTGGACGCCCCGGCCGCGGGCCGCCGCCAGGGCCAGCTCGGCCTCGGCGGCCAGCCGGGTCAGCTCGGACTCCCGCTCGATGCGCAGCCGCCCGATCTCGGCCTCCTCGGCCGCGAGCTCCCGCTCCAGGGCCAGCGCGTGCCGGTTGGTGGCGTCCCGCAGCTCGGCGAGGGCCCGGACGTCATGCTGCTCGCGCTGCGAGCGGCGCAGCGTCTCCGCCGCGTCCCGGTCGAACTCGAGGGCCCCGTTGCGGGCCCGCAGGTCGGCCAGCTCGCGGTCGCTCTCGATGCGCTGCGACTCCCGCTGCCGGCCCGCGGTCAGCTCCCGCTCGGCGATCGCGTCCTCGGCCGCCAGCTCGGCCAGCCGGGCGATGCGGCCCTGCTCGGCGCGGTACGGCTTCTGCAGGTTCTCCCACAGCCGCTGCGAGCTGACCACGGCCTCCTTGATCTGCACGGTGACGATCCGCAGCCCCAGCCCGGCGTCGGCGTTGCCGGAGCCCTCGGCGACCGCCCGCAGCCGCGCGGTGAGCTCCTCGATGATCGGCTGCTTGTCGCTGAGCACGTCGGCCACGCCCATCGTGGACACCTTGTCCTTGATGGCCGCCTCCGCCTGCTCCTTGAGCTGCAGGTTCACCAGCCGCATCGGATCCTCGGCGTCGCCGAAGTCCAGCCGCCGGTACGCGGTGGCGAAGTCCTCGATGATCCACTGCACGTAGGCCTGCACGAGCACGCCCTGCAGCTCGCGGCAGATGCAGTACGCGTTGATCAGGATCGTCTGCATGGCACCGGGCACGACCAGGTACGAGTCGATCGCCGGGTTGTACCGGAACGACACGCCCAGCCCCACGTGCAGCGGCTCGTCCCGCCCCCGCCGGGTGTGCACGACGAAGGCGTTGGGTGGGACGAGCACCGTCTTCCACCGCCCGAACCCGGTCACCCGCACCTCGACCGCGTTCGGCGTCGGCTGCTCCCCCGTCCCGCGCCAGCGCCCGCCGCCCCCGCCGGCCGCCTGCTGCCGCGGCGGTGGGCCCGGCGCCGGCGCGGGGGCGACGGAGCGCTTCGAGCGCAGGTCGGCCTCGAGCCGCTCCTGCTGCTTGACCACCTGGTCGAGGTACGTGTTGGTGTTCGACATCCGCCGCTCCTCTTTGTCCGCAGTGGACAGTGCGGCACCAGTCTTGCCAGTGCTGTCAAGCTTTCCGGGACTCCGGTCCGCGCAACCAGGGGTCCGTTGCTCCCGTCAGACAACGGGAGGCCCTGGGGGCCTCCCTGCCAGCGCCGTCGTGCCAAGAGCCGCGGCGGCGGTCAGGCGGTCGGCGCGAAGCTCGGCGGGGGCGAGGCGGTCGGGCTCTTCGGCGCGACGCCGACGGTCAGCGTCACCGTGCCGTTCTTGGCCACCTTGTTCTGCGCCTTCGGGTCCTGGGCCAGCACGTGGTTGACGTCGTCCGGGTCGTTCGTGGTCTTGTTCTGGGTCCGGATGTTGCCGGTGAAGCCCGCGTCGCGCAGCTTCTCCTTGGCGTAGTCGATGTACAGGCCGCTGAGGTCCGGCATCGTGATCGTCTCGGTCCGCGTCGCGGTGGTGGCCGGCGCGTGCGTGGTGGTGTCGGTCGTCCCCTCGGTGGTGGTGGTGGTGTCGCCCCCGAGCGGCCCGCCGCCGGTCCCCGCGCTGGCCTCGCCGTCCCCGCTGGTCGCCGCGCCGGGCCCCGGCGAGTGGCTGGTCGAGGCCGGCTTGTCGTCCTTCTGCACCAGGTAGATCGTCGTGCCCGCCCCGGCGACGGCGACGAGCGCGACGACGACGAGCAGCGCGTTGAGCCAGTTCCCGCGCTCGCGCCGCACCGGCCGCGCGGGCGGCTCGTCGTACACGGGAATGACCCGGCTGCCGGGGCCCGGCGACACGGGCGCGCCGGCCGCGTACCCGGGCGCGGGCGGCGGCGGCACGTACCGGTTCGGCCCGGGCGCCCCCTGCCGCACCGCAGGCCCTGGCGCCCCCTGGAACCCTTGCGGCGCTTGGAACTCCTGCGGCCCTTGCTGGCCATGGAACCCCTGCGGCGCCTGCTGTCCCTGGAACGCCTGCGGCCCCGGCGTCGTCCGCGGGTCGACCGTCGGATACGCCCCCGTCTGGTACACCGTCCCCCGGCCCCCACCGGGCGCCCCCGAAACCGGCACCCCGGGAACCCCGGACACCGGCACCCCGGGCGGCCCGGACGCGGGCGCGACGGGCGGCGCCGACGTCGGCGTGACGTACCCGACCGGCGAGACCTGCCCGGGCGCGGGCTGCCCACTGACCGGCCCCGCGACGGGCGGCATGCCGAACGCCTGCCCACTCCCGGCCGGCCCACTGAACGGCTGCCCATCGGGCGGGCCACTGACCGGCGGCGCGCTGAACGGCTGCCCACTCACTGGCGGGGCACTGAACGGCTGCCCGCTCACCGGCGGGGCACTGAACGGCTGCCCACTCACCGGTGGCGTGCTGACCGGCGCGGCGCTCGCGCTCGCCACCGGCTCGGGCGTCGCCGGCTGCGGGCCCGCGGCGGCCGCCGCACCCTCGACCGGCCCGCCCGGCGG
>NZ_BAAARV010000003.1:128176-132983 GCF_039532525.1 Dactylosporangium salmoneum | reverse complement strand
GGCTGCGGCCCCGGCGGCGGAGGGGCGGGCGGGCCGGGACCGGCGAGGCGCACCTCCGCCGCGCCGAGCGCCACCGCGAACGCCGCGGTGGCCGCCGCCACCAGCACCGCGGAGGCCACCCCGGCCGGCCGGGTGGGGATCGCCGCGCAGGTCGACAGCGCGAACACCGGGATCATCGGGCCCGGCGGCCGCCACGCGAAGCTGTCGGAGAGCCGCGCGGTGAGCCCGGCCCACGCGGCCGCGACCGGCACCGCCACCCACGCCCGCTGCGGCAGCGTGCCGACGAGGGCGCCGATGGCGACCGAGCACGTCAGCAGGGCGCCGAGCGCCGCCTGCAGCCGCCACCGGCGCACCGTGCGGGCCGGGCCGCCGTATACCGACGCGAACGCGCCGAACGTGGCGTACGCGGTGTGCTCGAGCATCCCGGCCCACCACAGCACCAGCAGCGCCGCCAGCATCGTCCCCGCGGCGCGGGCCGCCACGGGCCCGGCGGGGCCGAGCCGGAGATCCATTCCCGCTGTGGTACCCCGCGCGGGCCCCGCAACACGGCCGGTTGAGCGGACGGGGGAGGGCCCCGACGACGAGGAGGCTTCCATGGCGCTCGGCGATGCCGGGTCCGCCCGCCGAGGCCACGGGCACGGCCCTGGACGGCGCTCCCCATCGCATCGGCGACCTACGGTGTCGGTGGTCGTGACGGCGGAGCCGGTATCGGGGCGGGGACGACGGCGGGGTGCGGCGCGTGCTGGCCCGGGGTGGGTACGTGGGCGTGGACGTGGTCGATCTCGGGATGGTGACCGACCACCCCGGGCTGGTGGTGCGGGTCGCGCCGTAAGCTGCCGCCGTGCTCGTCGTCGCGGTGGTGCTGCCGGTGGTCGTGCTCGGGTTCGCCGTGGCGCGGCCGTTCGGCCTGCCCGAGGCGGCGGCGGCGGTGCCGGCGGCCGGGGTGGCCGTCGGGGCGGGGCTGGTCGGGTGGCGGGCCGCGGCGGACGAGGTGCGGGAGCTCGGGCCGACCGTGGGGTTCCTCGCCGCCGTGCTGCTGCTGTCGTACCTCGCCGAGCAGCACGGCGTCTTCGCGTACATCGGCGACCTCGCCGCCCGGGGGAGCCGGGGGCGGCCGCAGCGGCTGCTCGGGGCCGTGTTCGCGGCGGCCGCGCTGGTGACGGCGGTGCTCAGTCTCGATGCGACCGTGGTGCTGCTCACGCCGGTGGTGTTCGCGGCGGCGCTGCGCATCGGGGCGCGGCCGGCGCCGCACGTGTACGCCTGCACGCACCTGGCCAACTCGGCCTCGCTGCTGCTGCCCGTATCCAACCTCACCAACCTGCTGGCGTTCGCGGCCAGCGGCCTGTCCTTCGCCGCCTTCGCCGGGCTGATGACGCTGCCGTGGCTGGCCGTGATCGGGGTCGAGTACGTCGTCCTGCGCCGCTTCTTCGCCTCGGACCTCGCCGTGCCGGCCTCCGATCACGGCGTCGAGGCGGGGCCGGCGCCCCGCTACGCGCTGATCGTGCTCGGGGCCACCCTCGCGGGGTTCGCGATCGGGCAGCCGCTCGGGGTGCATCCGGCGTTCTCCGCGGTGGCCGGTGCCGTGGCGCTGGCTGTGCCGATCATCAGGAAACTGCGGCTCAGGGCCGTGATCCAGGCGGCCAACCCGGCGTTCTGCGCGTTCGTGCTCGGGCTCGGCGTCGTCGTGCTCGCGGTGCGCGAGCACGGGCTCGGGCGGCTCGTGGACGGGCTCGTGCCCGGGCGGGCCGACTTCCTCGGGCTGCTGGCCGTGGCCGGGCTCGCCGCGCTGCTGGCCAACGTGCTCAACAACCTTCCCGCGACGCTGGTACTGCTCCCAGCCGTCCAGCACAACCCGGGCCTGCTGCTGGCCGTGCTCATCGGGGTCGACGTGGGGCCGAACCTGACGTACGTGGGCTCCCTCGCCACGCTGCTGTGGCGGCAGATCCTGCACGCCCGCGACGCGGCGCCCTCGGCCGGGCAGTTCCTGCGGCTCGGGGCGCTCGCCGTGCCGGCCGCGCTCGTCGCCGCGGTGGCGGCACTGTGGGTCGGTCTGCAACTGTCTGGGGTATGAACGTCCTCGTCTGGCTCGCCGAGGGGACCTGGCCGGCCGCCACCGACGCCGCGGCCCGGCTCGCCCCGCCCGAGGCGCGCATCACCCTGCTGTACGTCAACGATCCCGCCCTGGCCGGGGAGGTCAGCGGCGCCTGGACCGGGCTCATGGGGCGCGGGCACCACGACCCGGGGCCGGCCGTCGCCGCCGCCGCGGAGGCGGCCGGGCTGGACATGGCCGCCGCGGCCGCCAAGCGGGTGGGCCGGACGGCCGGCATCAGCACGCGTCGCGGGCCGGCGGAGCGCGAGGTCGTCGCCGCCTGCCTGGAGCACGACGCCGACCTGCTCGTCGTGGCCCGCGACGGCGACCGCTCCCGCCCGGGGCCGCGCAGCCTGGGCCGCCAGACCCGCTTCGTCGTCGACCACGCCCCGTGCCAGGTCCTGCTCATCTGGCCGTGAGCGAGACCGATGGCCGTGACCGGGGCCGCCGCCCGCGCCGCGCTGGTGGCGGCACGGGCGGTACGGTAGCGATCATGTTCAGCGCGGAACTGGGTGACGGGGCCGAGCTGCGGCCGCTGGAGCCGTGGCAGGCCGAGGAGTTCTTCGCCCACATGGAGCGGGCCCGGGCCACCGTCGACCCGTGGATACCGTGGGCGTCGGTCAACGCCGACCCGGAGCTGGCCCGGGCGACGCTGCAGCGCTACGCCGACCTGCAGGCCCGCGACGCCGGCCGGCTCTACGGCATCTGGCTGGACGGCACCCTGGTCGGCGGGTGCATGTTCGTCGCCTTCGACGCCAAGGCCGGCAGCGCCGAGATGGGCGTGTGGCTGGAGCCGGCCGCGCAGGGCCGCGGGCTGATCACCCGGGCGGCCCGGCTGCTCGTCGACTGGGCGCTGGACACCCGCGGGCTGCACCGCGTCGAGTGGCGGTGCCGGCCGGACAACACCGCCAGCTCCGCCGTGGCCCGCCGGCTCGGCATGCGCCTCGACGGGGTGCTACGGGAGTCGTACCCCTTCCGCGGCGTCCGCCACGACACCGAGGTCTGGTCGCTGGTCGCCGGCGACCCGCGCCGGCCACCAGAAGCGTTCGCCGAGCAGTAGGGCCAGCGCCGGAACGACCAGGGTGCGCACGAGCAGCGTGTCGACGACCACGCCGATGCCGACGATGACGCCGATCTGGGTCAGCACGATCACCGGCAGGACGCCGAGCACCGCGAAGACCGCCGCGAGCAGGATGCCTGCCGAGGTGATGACCCCGCCCGTGGTGGCGAGCGCCCGGGTGGTGCCGTCCCGGGTGCCCACGCGCGCGGCCTCCTCGCGGGCCCGGGTGGCCAGGAAGATGTTGTAGTCGACGCCGAGCGCGACGAGGAACAGGAAGGCCAGCAGTGGCACCGCCGTGCCGAGCGCCGGGATGCCCAGGCCGTGGCGCAGGACGAGGCTCGCCGCGCCGAGCGAGGCGGCGAAGCTCACCACGACGGTGGCGAGCAGCAGCAGCGGGGCCACCAGCGAGCGCAGCAACGCGACGAGGACCAGGAGCACGACGGCGAGCACCAGCGGTACCACCACCAGATCGTCGCGAAGGTTGGCGTCGCGCTCGTCGAGGTCCTTCGCGGGCTCGCCGCCGACGAGGGGCTCCGCGGCCGGGACGGCGGCCAGGGCGGCCCGCAGGTCGCGCACGGTCCGGTCGGCGGCGGAGGTGCCGGAGCCGGCGGTCAGCTCGACGTCGAAGGCGGTGAGGGTGCCGTCGTCGGAGCGCTCCGGCTGCTCGACCCGGGCCACCCCGCCGACCCCGCGGGCGGCCGCGACGGCCGGGCCGGCCGCGGCGGAGCGGACGATCACCCGGACCGGCTCGGCCGCGCCGGCCGGGAAGTGCCGGGCCAGGGTCTGCGCGCCGGTGGCCGACTCGACCTCGGTGCGGAACTGCTCGGTCTGGGCCAGGCCGACCTTCGTGCCGGCCAGGCCCGCGGCCAGCCCGGCCAGCAGCACCAGCGAGGCCACCAGGACCGCGCGCGGGCGGCGGCGCACGCCCTCGGCCAGGCGGGCCCACGGGCCGGTGCCGGCCGGGTCGTCGGAGCCCGCGTGCGGCACGAACGGCCAGAACACCCCGCGCGGCAGCAGGGCCAGGGCGGCGGGCAGCACGAGCAGCCCGAAGACGAGCGCGACGACGACGCCGAGGGCGGCCGCGGCGCCGAGCGTGCGGTTGGTGGTGAGCACGGCGGCGAGCAGCGTGAGCAGGGCCAGCACCACGGTGGTGGCGCTGCCGGCGATCGCCGGCGCGGCCGCGCGCACCGCGGTGAGCAGGGCGGTGAGGCGGTCCTCGGTGCGGCGCAGCTCCTCGCGGTACCGCGCGATGAGCAGCAGCGCGTAGTCCGTCCCGGCGCCGAAGACGAGCACGGAGACGATGCCGCTCACCTCGCCCTCGGTCGGCTGCCCGGCGACGCGCGCCACCCAGGGCAGCAGCTGGGTCACCACCTGGTCGGCCGCGCCGATCACGGCCAGCGGGACCAGCCACAGCAGCGGGCTGCGGTACGTCACCAGCAGCAGCACCGCGACCACGATCGCCGTGGCGACCAGCAGCGTGACGTCGGCGCCGTCGAACGCGGCCGCGATGTCCCGGGCGAACGCCGGGCCGCCGGTGACCTGCACGGTCAGCCCGTCGGGCCGGGCCGCCGCGGGCCCGCCGACCGCGGCCCGGACCCGCTCGACCGCCGCCGCCGCCGCGTCGTTGCCGGCGGCGACGGGCAGCGGCTCCGCCACCA
>NZ_BAAARV010000003.1:100965-128078 GCF_039532525.1 Dactylosporangium salmoneum | reverse complement strand
GGCGGCCCGCCCGTCGTCGGAGGGGACGGCGGGCGGCACCCGGCCGCCGGTCGCGATCCCGGCCAGGGCGCCGCGGGCCGCCTCGATCGCGGCCCGGTCGGCGTCGGTGAGCGCGCCGCCGGAACGCTCGTAGACGACGAGCGCGGTCTGCTGCCGGCCGCTGGCGAAGCGGTCCTGCAGCTCGACGACCCGGGTCGACTGCTTGCCGGCCGGCAGCCCGTCGGTGGGCCGGTGGGCCGGCTGGGCCGGCGACGTGATGAACGCCAGCGCGGTCAGGCCGGCCGCCGCCAGCAGGATCAGCACCGCCACGATCCGAGCGCGCATGCCCGCACCCTCCCCGGAGGTTATTTCGACGATCGAAATGTTTCCCCCATGGGATACAGCCTCGAACCGATCAATGCAAGGATCGACGCAACAGGTGTTAGGTGATGTGCCCCCACGGCGGCTCGCGGATCTTGTACGCTCGCGGCTGCTCCGAACCCCCACCTAACCCCCATGAGGTGACATGACTCAGCCATATGCCGCGCCGGTGAACGCCTACGCCCCCGGGCCGGGCGGGCAGCCCGCGCTGCGCTGCCGGTTCTGCGGCTGCGCGCCGGCGGTGAAGACCACCTTCCGCGGCCACCAGGGCATCATCATCCTGATGCGGTTCCTCAGCCTGCAGGGGCCGTTCTGCCGCGACTGCGGCCTGGCCACGTTCCGCGACATGACGTCGAAGACGCTCGTGCAGGGCTGGTACAGCTACGGCTCCGTGATCGCCGCCCCGGTCACGGTGCTCATCAACCTGGTCCGCCGGCTCAAGTTCAACAACCTGGGCGCCCCGCAGCCGGCGCCGGACGGGTCCAGCGGCACCCCGATGGACCCGGGCAAGCCGCTGATGGCCCGCCCGATGACCATCATCGGCCTGTGCATCCCCGTGGCGGTCATCGTGCTCATCATTCTGGCCGTGTCGATGGACACGACCACCACGGCCTGACCGTCCTGCCGGTGCGGGGGCCCGCTCCCGCACCGGAAGCGTATCGGCTCATCGACCGGTTGCGGCCCGCGGCGCGATGCCGACAGGCTGGAGCCCGTCGGACGAGTTGCTGGGGTGACGGTTGAACCGAATGTCCTACGCGGAGGCGCTCACCCTCCTGGGGCGGGACGACAGCCGGCTGGCCGGGCTGCTCGACCACGTGTCGAGCGGGATGGTCTTCGCCGCCGCGGCGTTGCGCGGCGGCGCCGGCCTCGGGTTGGCCGACGCCAGGGACGACCTCGTCGGCTACGGCCACGAGCTGTGCGGCGACCTGGCGGCCCGCCGCCGCGACAGGCCGGGCCGCGATCGATCGGAGCTGCTGATCGCCGCGCACTCCGTCGTCGTGCTCACGGCCTACCTCGAGGCGCTCGCCGCGTGTGCCGTCGGGCACGGGGACCGCATCACCGACGGTGAGCTTCGCGAGGTCATGGAGGCGCTGGCCGAAGCCCGGATCGAGCGGGGCCGCGCGGGCATCGTGGTGCAGCCCGACGTCGACTCGATCGGGCACCGGCCGATTCCGTGCCCGAGCGCGGCGCGGCCCTTCGAGCAGGTGGCCGGCGACGTGCGCGACCTGTACCTGGAGTTCTCGCCGCAGGTCGAGCGGGTGCTGGAGTGCCAGGAGCTGCGGACACGGATCGCGGAGGAGGAACGGTCGGCCGTACCCGGACGGCTCCGCCGGGTCGCGGACGTGGCCGTCGGCGGCTACCGCAGCCTCTACCACCGGCTGGCCGCGGACTGCCCGGAGTTCTTCTTCTGGGCCAACCTTGGGGACGGTGCCGCGACGAGATCGGCCGCCCGCGAGACGCGGGGCGGCCTGTGGGAGCGCCTCGACCGGCTGGTGGCCGAGGTCGGGGAGGCCCGCATCGGCATGGCGGCACTGCCCCGGCTCCTCGAGCTCGCCGGCTTGGCCGGCACCCAGCACGCGGCGGCCGGCCTCGGCCGACGCGCGGCGTCGGTGCTCGACGGCCCGCTCAACGACGCGACGATCGCCGCGAGCCCCCTGCTGCAGTCGCCGAGCGTGCAGCAGGGCTACGTGAACCCGTCGGTCCGGGTCGCGTCGAGCGAGACGGGCCGGCGCATCGCCGACGCCCGCTGGTGGGACGGCGAACCCGTGATCGGCGACCTGCAGCGCGTGATCGTGGCGGCGTTGCTCGGGCCGGACGCCGCCGAGGCGCCCACGTTCATCCTGGGTGAGCCGGGCTCCGGCAAGTCGCTGCTGACGAAGGTGCTCGCCGCGTCGCTCGCGACGGCGGGGCTCGTCGCGGTGCGGGTCGAGCTCCGGCGGGTCGACCCGTCGGCGCCGATCCAGGCGCAGATCGAGGACGCGATCGCGGCGGCCACCGGCGAGCGGGCATCCTGGCCCGAGCTGGTCCGCGCCTCATCGGCCGAGGGGCGCGTCGTGCTCTTCGACGGCTTCGACGAGCTGCTCCTGGCCGCCGAGGCGAGCCATTCGGACTACCTGGAACGCATCCGCGAGTTCCAGGTCCGTGAGCTGGACCTCGGCCGGCCCGTCTCGGTGGTGGTGACGAGCCGCACGGTTGTCGCGGACCGGGTGCGGCTCCCGCCCGAGTCGCTGGTCGTCCGGCTGGAGCCGTTCAGCGACGCGCAGATCGAGCTGTGGCTGCGGCGATGGGCCGAGACGAACCGGTCCTACTTCGCCGCGACCGGGACCGCCGCGCTCACCGTCGCGTCGCTGCCGGGGTCGTTCCAGGAGTTCGCCCGCCAGCCCCTGCTGCTGCTGATGCTCGCGCTGTGCGACGCGGACGGGAACCTGCTCGCCCGCGCGAGCCGCAACGTTCCGCTCGGCACCTTCTACGGGCTGCTGCTCGGCTGGTTCGTCGAGCGCGAGCTGCGCACGCTGCGGCCCGGCCTCGTCGGCGTGGAGTTCGCCGAGGCGCTGGAGCGGCAGCTCACGCTGCTCTCCCACGTCGCGTTCGCGATCTTCGTCCGGGGCCGGCAGAGCATCGCCGAGGGCGAGCTGGCGCACGACCTGGAGCGCCGCGGCCTGGTGAGCGGCCCGGCACGGTCGTACACGCGGCGGATCACGAGCCGCTTCTTCTTCATCCACGACTCGACCGTGCGGGTCAACGGCGTCACCCACTCGGCGTACGAGTTCATGCACGCCAGCTTCGGCGAGTACCTGGTCGCCCGGTACTGCGTCCGGCTGCTCGGCGACGGCGAGCCCGCGGACCGCATGCTCGCCGAGCTGTTGTCGTTGCGGCTCCTGGCCAGCCGCGGCTCCGTCCTCGGCTTCATCCGCGACGAACTGGCCCAGCTCGACCGGGACCGCCGCGCGGCCCTGGGCGCGCGCGCCCTTGCCCTGATGCACGCGACGGAGCCGTCCGCGAGCCGGTACGTCGACCGTCCTGCGTGGGCGATCCGCGGCGCGAACCTGCTGATCCTGGCGCTCGCCGCCGACGGAGGGGCGGTGGAGCTGCCGGACCTGTTCCAGCGGGCGCCCGATCCCGTCGACCGATGGCGGCGGATCACGCATCTGTGGCGCGCGACGCTGAGCGCCGCGCAGTGGCGCCTCCTCGTCCGCACGCTGATCGTGGAGCGCGGCGACGACGGCACGCAGGTGCGGGCGCGCATCCGGCTCTTTCCCGCGGCCGCGGACGGTGCGGGCTCGGCGGTCGTCTGGCTGAGCGCGGACGTCGTGCATCGCGAGTTCACGCGGGGTGACCTGGGCTACCCGGACGAGGTGCGCGACGCCGCCGAGGACCTGTGGCTGCAGTGCACGACGCTGCTCGGTGATCTCTTCGTGCTCCTGGGCCTCACGCCTCGGTAGGGCGCGCCGATGCAACAGTCTTCGGCGAACTTCGAACATATTCGACCGTGAACCAGTCAGTAGCACGGGCTGGTTTTGTCAATCATTGACAGATGTGCATCGAGGGTTTCCCATGTATCCATGTCTACCGCCAGACTCAGGGCCGTCCTGGTCGCCGTCGCGACCGCCGCGGCCCTCACCACGCCCGCCGTCCTGCTCACCGCGGGGGCGGCCGCCGCGGCCCCGGTCGCCGACCCGGCCGCGATCGTCAACCCCCGGCTGGGCACCAGCAACGGGGGGAACACCTTTCCCGGGGCGGATGCGCCCTTCGGCATGATCCAGTGGAGCCCGGACACCCCGTCCCGCGCGCAGGGCGGCGGCTACGCCTACGGCGACACCTCGATCACCGGCTTCAGCCTGACCCACCTCTCCGGCCCCGGCTGCGACGCCACCGGCGACGTGCCGATCCTGCCCACCGTCGGCGCCGTGGCCAACACCGCCAACGTGGCGTACTCCCACGCCAACGAGACGGCCGGCGCCGGCTCCTACGCGGTCACGCTCGGCAACGGCGTCAAGACCGAGCTCACCGCCACCACCCGCTCCGGCATGGCCCGCTTCACGTTCCCGGCGACCGGGCAGGCCAACCTGCTGTTCAAGCTGACGAGCGCGATGACCGGCACCACCAACCCGACCTTCACCGCCGTGAGCAACACCGAGGTGAACGGGTCGGTCACCGCGGGCGGCTTCTGCGGCTCGGCGTACCACTACACGCTGTACTACGACGTCGTGTTCGACCGCGCCTTCGCCTCCAGCGGCTTCTCCGGCGGCCTCGGCTCGGTCACCTTCGACGCCTCGTCCAACCAGGTCGTGCAGGCCAAGGTCGGCATCTCCTTCGTCGCCACCGCGAACGCCGCCGGCAACCGGGCCGCCGAGAACGCCGGGTGGGACTTCAACGGCACCCGCACCGCCGCCCACGACGCCTGGAACGGGCTGCTCAACAAGATCCAGATCAGCGGCGGGACGAGCGACCAGCAGGTGATGTTCTACACCTCGCTGTACCACGCCCTGCTGCACCCCAACGTGGTCAGCGACAGCAACGGGCAGTACCGCGGCTTCGACAACGCCGTGCACACCGTCACCGCCGGGCACGCCGCGCAGTACGGTAACTACTCCGGCTGGGACATCTACCGCGCCCAGGCCCAGCTGTCCGCGCTGGTCGCCCCGCAGCAGATGAGCGACAGCGCCCAGTCGATGGTCAACGACTACGCCCAGGGCGGCACCCTGCCCAAGTGGTCGTTCTACAACGGCGAGACCTACGTCATGGTCGGCGACCCGGCCGACGGGATCATCGCCGGGTACTACGCCTTCGGGGCGCGCAACTTCGACACGGCCGCGGCCAAGAACGCCATGGTCCACCAGGCCACCGTCGCCAACGGGGCCCGGCCCGGGCTCAACTACCTGGCCGGGGCCGGCTACCTTCCCTCCGACGGCTCCTACGGCTGCTGCAACTTCTACGGGCCCGTCTCCACGCTGCTGGAGTACAACACGGCCGACTTCGCCGTCTCCGCGTTCGCCGGGGCGCTGGGCGACACCACCACCCGCGACCAGTTCGCCAACCGGGCCCAGGACTGGCGCAACATGTTCAACGCGAGCAGCGGCTTCATGCAGCCGAAGCTCACCAACGGCTCCTGGAAGAGCGGCTTCAACCCGGCCGCGGGGGACGACTTCGTCGAGGGCACCTCGTGGCAGTACACCGGGATGGTCCCCTTCAACGTCCGCGGCCTGGCCGATGCCAAGGGTGGCAACGCGGCCATGGTGTCCTACCTCGACAGCGTGCTCTCCGCGTTCAACGGCAGCGGCGGCACCCACGCCGACCTGGGCAACGAGCCGTCGATCGAGCTGCCGTGGGAGTACGACTACGTCGGCCAGCCCTGGAAGACCCAGGCGGTCGTGCGGCAGGTGCAGAACCAGCTGTGGCCGAACAACCCGGCCAACTGGGGCGTCGGCAACGACGACCTCGGGACGATGAGCGCCTGGTACGTCTGGTCCGCCCTCGGCTTCTTCCCCGAGACGCCGGGCACCTCCGACCTGGCGCTGGGCAGCCCGCTGTTCACGCAGTCGGTCGTGCACCTGGGCGGCGGCGGCACGATCACGGTCAACGCCCCGGCCGCGGCCACCAACGCCCCCTACGTGCAGAGCCTGTCGCTCAACGGCTCCGCCTGGAGCAACGCCTACCTCCCGCAGTCCTTCGCCACCGGCGGCGGCACCCTCGACTTCGTGCTCGGCACCGCCGCCAACACGTCGTGGGCGACCGCGGCGTCGTCGGCGCCGCCGTCGTACAACGGCAACGGGGGAAGCCAGCCGCCCGGCGGTGGCGGCACGTCCGGCCCGATCACCTCGGCCATCGCCGGCAAGTGCGCCGACGTCGACCACTCCGGCACCGCCGACGGCACCAAGGTCCAGATCTGGTCCTGCAACGGCTCGCTCGCCCAGTCCTGGACCCCGGTCAACGGCGCCTACCAGGCCTTCGGCAAGTGCCTGGACGTCAACGGCGGCGGCACCGCCAACGGCACCATCGTCCAGCTGTGGACCTGCAACGGCGGCGGGGCCCAGCAGTGGGTCTACGACTCGGGCACCGGCGCGCTGCGCAACCCGCAGTCCGGCCGGTGCCTCGACGACCCGGGCTCCAGCACGACCGACGGCACCCAGCTGCAGATCTACGACTGCAACGGCACCAACGCGCAGCACTGGACCGTCCCGCACGCCCCGACCGGCCCGATCGCCTCGGCCATCGCCGGCAAGTGCGCCGACGTGAACAACGCCGCCACCGCCAACGGCACCAAGGTCCAGATCTGGACGTGCAACGGCTCCGCCGCCCAGCAGTGGACGATCCCGGGCGACGGCACGCTGCGCGCGCTGGGCAAGTGCCTGGACGTGTCCAACAGCGGCACCGCGAACGGCTCGCTCGTGCAGCTGTGGGACTGCAACAGCAGCGGGGCGCAGCAGTGGACGTACGTGTCGGGCACCGGCGCCCTCCGTAACCCCCAGTCCGGCCGGTGCCTCGACGACCCGAACTCCAGCACCGCGGACGGCACCCAGTTGCAGCTCTACGACTGCAACGGCACGAACGCCCAGCACTGGACGCTGCCGACCTGATCGAGAAAGCTCGTTTTCCCTTCGCGGCGGCGGGGTATCCCGCCGTCGCGGAGGAGGAATCCATGAGCGGATTGTGGCGGGCGTACGCGGGCGTGGTGGTGGCGCTGCGGTGGCTGGTGGTCGTCGGCTGGCTGGCGGCGGCGGGACTGTCGGTGGTGTACCTGCCGGCGGTCGGGCAGAGCGGCAGCGACCTCGAGGAGCTGGTCTCGGCAGGCAACCCGGCGGTGGCCAACGAGGTCCGCTCGTTCCAGCGGTTCGGCTTCCCGCTGCTGAGCCGGGTCGCCGTGGTCCAGCGCCGGGCCGAGGGCCTGCCCGAGGACACGCAGCGCAAGGCGGTCGAGCGGGCCCGCTCGGTGGCCGACGGCACGTTCACCGACGTCGCGCCGATCCGGGCGGCGGTACCGGTGATGAACGCCAAGGGCGTGCTGCCCGGCTCGACCGAGACCGGCACCACGATCGTCACGCTGCTGTTCACCGACCCGGACGTGACCTTCGCCCAGCAGGTGAAGGCGGCCGAGCGGTTCGTCGCCGCCCACTACGACGCCTCCGACGCCGTCGTCGGCGTCACCGGCTCGGTCCCGGCCCGCGTCGAGCAGACCCGGCTCGTCCAGCACTCGGTGCCGAAGCTGGAGCTCATCACCATCGGGGCCGTGTTCCTCATCGTGGCGATCGCGTTCCGCTCGCTCATCGCCCCCGCGCTCGCGCTCGGCGTCGCCGGGGTGGCGACGCTGCTCACCCTGCACGTCGGCGGCGCCCTGGCCGAGCGGCTCGGGGTGCCGGTCCCGCAGGAGACCCAGCCGCTGGTGGTGGCCCTGCTGCTCGGCGTGGTCACCGACTACGTCGTGTTCTACCTGTCCGCCGCCCGAAGGCAGCTCGCCGCCGGGCAGCCCCGGCTGTCCGCCGCCCGGCTCGCCACGGCCCGGTTCACCCCGATCGTGGCGACGGCGGGGCTCACCGCCGCGGCCGGCACCGGCGCGCTGATCGTGGCCGACGCGCCCACCTTCCGCGCGTTCGGCCCCGGCATGGCGCTGGCCATCCTCATCGGCATGCTCGTCTCCGTCACGCTGATGCCGGCCCTGCTGGGCATCCTGGGCCGGTTCGCGTTCTGGTCGCCGCTGCGCCAGCGGCCCGAGGACTCCGTCGGTCTCCTCGGGCGGGGCTGGGCCCGGCTGCTGACCCGGCGCTGGTTCGCCCTGCCGGCCCTGCTGGCCTGCGTGGCCGGCCTGGTGTTCGCCGCGCTGCCGGCCGCGCACCTGCGCCTCGGGGTGTCCTTCGTCGAGGCGCTGCCGCCCAGCAACCCGACCCGGGTCGCCGCGAACGCCGCCGAGGCCGGCTTCGCCGACGGCATCCTGTCCCCGACCGAGGTGCTCGTCGAGGGCGGCGGCGTGGCGAACAACGCCGCCGGCCTCGACCGGCTGTACAAGGCCCTGGCCGCCGAGCCCGGCGTCGCCGGCGTCATCGGCCCGGGCACCCAGGGCCTGCCCGAGGGGCTCAGCGTCTTCCAGGCCCGCGACGGCGGGGCCGCCCGCTTCCTGCTCATCCTGGCCGACGAGCCGCTCGGCGGGCGGGCCGTGGCCACCGCCGACCGGCTCAACCGCGACCTGCCCGGCATGCTCGCCGCGGCGGGTCTCACCGGCGCGACCGCGGGCCTCGCCGGCGACACCGCCGTCGCCCGGGTCATCGTCGAGCAGACCGTGCACGACCTGGGCCGCATCGCCCTCGCCGCGCTGCTGGCCAACCTGTTCTTCCTCGTGGTGTTCCTGCGCGCCCTGATCGCCCCGGTCGGGCTGCTCGTGTGCAGCGTGCTGGCCATCGGCGCCACGCTGGGCCTCACCACGTGGCTGTTCCAGGACCGGCTGGGCGACGACGGACTGACCTTCTATGTGCCGTTCGCCGCCGCGGTACTGCTCGTGGCGCTCGGCTCGGACTACAACATCTTCGGCATCGGCCCGGCGTGGCGGGAGGCCCGCAAGCGCCCCCTGCGCGAGGCCCTGGCCGTGACCCTCCCGCACTCGGCGCGGGCCATCCGCACGGCGGCGTTCACCCTGGCCGTGAGCTTCGGCCTGCTGCTGATCGTGCCGCTGCGCCCGTTCCAGGAGCTGGCCTTCGCCCTCGCCGTCGGGGTGTTCATCGACGCGTTCATCGTCCGCTCGATCCTCGCCCCGGCGCTGCTGAGCGTGCTGGGCTCGGCCGTCGCCCCGGAGCCGGTCGGCGCGGCGCCGGAGACCGAACCGGCGCTGCGGTGAGAGCGCCCGGCCCCGGGCGCTCACCGGCTCCCTGCCGTCCTCGCCGGCTCGCTGCCGTCCTCGCCGGCTCGCTGCCGTCAGAGAGGCAGGTCGAGCCAGACGTCCTTGCCGCGGCCCGGGTGGGGGCGCACGCCCCAGCGGGTCGCGAGCAGCTCGACCAGCAGCATCCCGCGGCCGTGGTCGATGTCCGGGGCCACGGACGGGCTGGGCACCGGTAACGCCTGGGCCTCGTCGTGCACCACGATGCGCAGCTCGCTGCCGGTGCAGTGCAGCTCGACGTGGCCGAGGCCGCCGGCGTGCAGCACGGCGTTCGCGGCGAGCTCGCTGACCAGCAGCTCGACGTCGTCCTCCAGGTTGGTGCGGGCCGGTTCGGCGAGCAGCCCGGGCAGCGCCCGGCGGGCCCAGGCGCGGGCGTCCGCGGCCACCGCGGCGTCCTCGCCGTGCGGCGGCCGCCACCGGACCACCTGATGCCGTTGCGGGGTCATGCCTTCGGAGTACCCCACCCGGCGCGGGCCATTCGTTTACGGGGCGCCGCGGCGGGCACCTGTTATCGGATTTATACTCCGTCAGGCGGTAAATCGTGAATATCCGGTTCCCGGGCGCCATCGCGGAGGCGGCGGGGTTCCACCGCCCGGTCCGGGTAGCGGCGCACCCACTCGGCCTCGAGCTCGGCCGTGCGTTGGTCGTGGTGCTCGAGGGCCCGGGCCGGGCCGTGCCGGAACGTCTCGTCCCGCGTCTCGTGGAGGTGGGCGAGCTCACGGCTCAGGTCGTCGTCGGACAGCGCCTCGGCCCGCACCCCGGGCGGGGCCGCGTCCGCCCGGTCCTGCGCGCCCAGGCCGGCCAGGGCGTCGAGGGCCTCGTCGTAGGCGTAGTCGCCCGGCGGCAGCGTCTCCAGCGCGTCCACGGTCGTCGCCGCCGCGCCGGCCGCGACCGCGTGCCGGACGATCTCGTCGCGTTCGAGGCGTTCCTGCCCGGCGTACACGGCGTCGAGCAGCCGCTCAATCTCGTCCATCGCGGCCGGATACCCGCCGCCGGCGAGGTGAAGCATTTCGCCGGGTTTCGTTGTCGCGGGGCAAGGGAATGACCGGTGTCATGGCACGCGACGACGCCGATCGTTCCATCGCCGAGCTGGTCAACCGGGCCGGCGAGCAGCTCACCACTCTCGTGCGCGACGAAATCGCCCTCGCCAAGGCGGAGCTGGCGCAGAAGGGCCGGCGGGCCGGGATCGGCGGCGGCCTGTTCGGCGTCGCGGCGGTGCTGGGCTGGTTCGGGCTCGGGCTCGCGCTGACCCTCGCCGTGGTGGCACTCGACCTGGTGTGGCCGCTGTGGCTGGCGGTCCTGGTGGTGACCGTGGTGGTGCTGGCCGCGGCCGGGGTGGCGGCGGCGCTGGGGCGCCGGCAGCTGCGCCGGGCCACGCCGCTGACCCCGCAGGCCACGGTGGCCAACGTGAGCGCCGACGTCAGCGCGGTGCAGGCGGCGGTGCGGGAAGGACGGACGGCATGACACGATCCGGAGACGCGCGCGACCCGCGGCGGCTGCAGGCCGAGATCGCCGAGACGCGCGAGGCGCTGAGCGGGACCGTCGAGGAGCTCGCGGCCCGCACGGACGTGAAGGCCCGCGCCGCGGCGGCGATCGTGCGGGCGTGGCACCGGGCCCTGTCCCTGCCGGGCGCGGCGGCGGGCCTGGTGCGGCACCGGCGGCGGGCGTCGTGAGCGGCTGGGCGGGGCGGTTGGCGTACAAGCCGGTCGGGCTCCTGCTGGGCGCCGGCGCCGGCCTCGTCGCGGGCGCGCTGTTCAAGCAGGCCTGGCGGCTGGCCGGCCACGACGACGACGCTCCCGACGCTACCGACGAGGACCGCGGCTGGGGCGAGGTCCTGGCCGCGGCCGCGCTGCAGGGCGCCATCTTCGCCCTCGTCGAGGCCGCCGTGGACCGGGCCGGGGCGGTCGCCGTGCGCCGGGCCACCGGCCACTGGCCGGGCTGAGGCCCGTCATGCCGTGGATAATGTGGGTGCTGGCCGGCGCGGCCATGCTGCGCCTGGCCGCGGGCCTGCTCATCCTGCACGACGGCCGGGCCCGGGGCCGAGCCGATCGATCCGCCTGACGCTGTCGTGACGGTACGTCATCATCAGCGCCGCTTCGCGGTGGTGCGCGAAGGTTGGGGCCTCGCGGACGATCTTTTGTGGACGAACGGGCCGGGCTCGCATCGGTGACGGTCCGTATCCTCGGGCGGCATGACCATCGATCCCGTGCGTCCGGCCCGTCCCCGACAGGTGACGGTCGCCGCGTGGCTCCAGTTGGCCGTCGTCGCGCTGTTCCTCGGGGGCGTCGGGCTGGTGATCGCCTACGTGGTGCACCTCGACCACGTCATCTCCAGCGTGGCGGCGCGGATGCCGAGCGCCGACCCGGACGAGGTGGCATCGCTGCGCAGCGGCAACTACGTCGGGCTGCTGGTGGTCGGGGTGCCCCTGCTGCTGGCGGCGATCTGGTTCGCGGCCACGCTGTGGCCGGTGCGCCGCGGGTCGAACGTCGGGCGGATCCTCGTGTTCGTCGGCGGGGGCGGCATCCTGCTGCTCGGGCTCACGCAGGTGTGCGGCGGGTTCGTTCCCTTCGGGCTGATCGACATCCTGATCGGCGACGGGGCCATCATCGACGACCCGGGGCCGGTGGAGGGCGGGCGGTCGTTCGCTGAGGAGGTGTACGGCCGGGGGGACACCTTCGGCGACGCGGCGGCCGCCGGCGGCGCGGTGGGCGCGCTGCTCGTCTTCGGGCTGATGCTCGCGGTCGTGCTGCTGCTGGCGCTGCCGCCCGCGAACCAGTACTTCGTGCCGCGCGCTGCCTTGCCCGCGGGCCTGCCGATGATGCAGTTCGCCGGCTACGCGGGTGTTCCTGTCGCCCATCCCGCCGGTGTTCCTGTCGCCCACCCCGCCGGCGTTCCTGTCGCCCATCCGGTCGGCGCGCCCGTCGTCTTCCCGGCGGGAGCTCCCGCGGGCTTCCATGGGGCGCCGTGGCCGTACATGATCTGCCCCGACCCCTCGGCGCACTTCCCGGCGGTCCCCGCCTCCCCGCCGGCGTCGGCCGAGGCCGCAGGGCCGGATCCGTCGGCGCAGTCGTCGTCCGAGAGCGCGGACCCGTCGGTGGTCGACGCCCGTGAGGACGCCGGGCCGGGCGAATCGTCCGAGCAGGGCCAGGCGCGCTGACACCTCGCCATTGCCTCAAGCGAGGACGTCCGGCACCGATGGTACCGGTGAAGGGGGTTCTCGGATGGCGAGCGGTGGGCTGGCAGGGCGGTTGCGGGACATGCCGGTCGGCGTCAAGGTGTTCACCTCGGTGCTGGTCGTGGTCGTCGCCTCGGCGGTGATGCTCGTGGTGAGCCTGACCAGCTCCGGGCGGCTGGCCGACGGGGCGGAGTCGGTCTACAACCACGGGGTCATGCCCACGCAGACGCTGGCGCGGCTGCGGTCCACCATCCTCACCGACCGTAACTTCGTGCTGAACTACTTCCTGTCCGACGCCGAGTGGCGGCCCAAGAACAAGGCCTCCATGGGCGCGCTCGACGCGGACATCGCCGCGGCGTTCCAGGAGTTCGAGGCGCAGACGGTCGACTCGGCGGACTTCACGGCGCTGCGGCAGGACTGGACGTCGTACGTCCAGGTCCGCGACCAGAAGTTGCTGCCCGCCGCCGACAGGAACGACCTGGCGACGTTCTGGGACGGGTACAACGCGGCCGATCAGCTCACCACCGACATCGATAAGCGGTTCGAGGCGCTGACCAAGGCGCAGGCGGCGGGCGCGGCGGCGGACGCGAAGCACGTGCACAGCGTCCGCGCGAGCGCGGACCGGTGGATCATCGTCGGGGGCGCGCTCGGGATCGTGCTCGGGCTGCTCGTCGCCTGGATCGTCACGCGGGCCGTCACGCGGCCGCTGCGGCGGGTGACCGGCGTGATCACGGCGGTCGGCGACGGCGACCTGACCCGCGACGCGGACGTGGCCGGGCGCGACGAGGTCGGGCAGATGGCGGCGGCGCTGGGCCGGGCCACCGACAGCATCCGGCAGACGGTACGCGAGATCGCCGGCAACGCCGACGCGCTGCGCGGGTCGGCGCGGGAGATGGCGGTGGCCGGGGACCAGCTGTCGGAGGGGGCCGCGCGCACCTCGCAGCGGGCCGAGGCGGTGCGGCAGGCGGCCCGGGACGTGTCGGTCAACGTGGCCACCCTCGCCGCCGGTGCCGAGGAGATGGGCGCCTCGATCCGGGAGATCTCCAGCAACGCGGCCGAGGCGGCGACCGTCGCGGGCGAGGCCGTGTCCGAGGCGCGGGACACCACGACCGTGATCGGCGAGCTCGGCACGTCGTCGGCGGAGATCGGCAACATCGTCAAGGTGATTACCTCGATCGCGGAGCAGACGAACCTGCTCGCCCTCAACGCGACGATCGAGGCGGCCCGGGCCGGCGAGGCGGGCAAGGGCTTCGCGGTGGTGGCGAGCGAGGTCAAGGAGCTGGCCCAGGAGACCGCGCGGGCCACCGAGGACATCGCCGGGCGGATCACCACGATCCAGGACCAGACCGCGGCCGCGGTGGCCGCGATCGACCGGATCTCGCGGATCATCGACCGGATCAGCGACTTCCAGACCACGATCGCCTCGGCCGTCGAGGAGCAGACCGCGACCACGGCGGAGATGAGCCGCAGCGTCTCGGTCGCGGCGAGCGGCAGCGACCAGATCGCGCAGCACATCGACGGCGTCGCCGAGGCGGCCGGCTCGACCAACGCGGCGGTCGGCAGCGCGCGGGCCACGTCGGCCGCGCTGGCTCGCATGTCGGACGAGCTGACCGCGGCGATGAGCCGGTTCCGCGTCTGAGGCCTGCCGACGCCGCACGGGCGGGGTCATGCCGCGTAAGCCCCGAAAGCGAGAACCGTCAGGGGGGCCAGGTAGCTCGTGGTGCCGGCGGCGGTGTCGTTCACCGCATCCGTTGACCGTGCTGGCGACGCAGGAGCGTTGTCAGCCTCTGCGCCGCCCCGTCGGTGCCTGCCTCGACCTCTTCTCGGAGTTCCGCCGTGCGTCCCTGCCTGGCCAGTATCTGGAGATAGTGGCGCGTGGCGTACTGGTCTCGCCGGACGGCGAGGTCCCGGAGTTCGTCGACGCGGTCCTGTGCCGTCAGCAGGTCCACCAACGGAATCCGGTACAGACCGCCGTCTTCCGCCTGGGCGCGGCTGAGCAACTCGTCAACAGCTCCGTGAGCGGCGAGCTGCGCGGACAGGTGCCGCTGCGCGTGCCACGAGCCCTGGTCGGCCAGCGCCCATAGCTCGTCGAGGCGGCCCTCGCGCTGGAGCAGCTCGGCCAAGCGGAACCCGCGGTTCTCGCCCTGATCGAAGGCGAACCGCGCGGTGAGGGCCTCGATCGCCTCGTCGATACGACCCGCGCGCTCGAGTGCATACGCCAGCGCGGCATAGGCCCCTAGGTCGCCGGCCTTCCCCCGAGACCGCAGCTCGTCGTCGCGGCCGGCGCGGACCAAGAGACCGTGCAGAGCGGAAAGGGCGTCTCGATGGCCTTCGGTGGCCCGTGGGCGGATCACGTCGATCGCCTCATCGAGGCGGCCGGCCTTCGCCAGAAGGTCGGCGAGCTGGCACGCCAGGTCGGGGTGGCCGCGGAGTACCTCGATCGCGTGCCGGAGCGAGCCGGTGGTCTCGTACATCTGCGCCAGTCGGATGGCCTCCGGCCGTCCGCCCGCATCGGCCCGTGCGCGTACCTCCTCAATGCGACCGTGTTCGATCATCAGCTCGGCCCAGCGGTACCGGGCAGATCGACAGCCGGCGTCGGCGCGGGCCCGCAGTCGCTCGACGTTTCCCTGGTCGAACAGTGCTTCGGCCAGCCTGTTGGACAGCAAGTGTTCGAGTGGCGACCCATCGCTGTAGCGGTCGGCGAGGTCGGCCAATTCGTCTGCTTGACCGTTGTCGCTCAGCCACTCGGCGAGCCACCGGGCCGACCAGCTGTCGCCCCCGTAGGCGCGGGTGCGCAACTCGTCGATCCGCCCGTGCTCCACGAGGAGTCTTGCGAAGGTCTCCGCCGCATCGAGTGCATCGGAGCCCGCGATCGCACGGATGGCATCCAGCCCTTCCTCGATCCTTCCGGCCCTCAGCCGCAGCCAGCCGGCCTGCCAGGCCAGATAGCCATACTGTGGGTAGCGCTGGAACAACGCCCACAGCTCATCGGGAGCGCCCTGTGCGGCCAGGTGGTCGGCCAGTTCGTGGACCGCATCGGCGTGTTCGGCGGCGCGCAGCCGCAGCACTACCATGGCTTCGTTTCGGCGCCCGTTGGCAGTCATCGCCTCGACGTAGCCCTGGGCATAGCGCCAGGTGCCCTCCTCCGGCGGCGCCAGCAGGGCGATCGCCTCCTCGATCCGGCTCGCGGCGCGCAGGGCATTGGCAAGCCTTCGCGTGCCGGCGTCGGGATTCGTCGCCGCCAGCTGTCTCAGGAGCGCCATCTCCTCGTCGGTCCGTCCCTGTTCGCGCAGCAGGTCGGCCAGGCTCAGAGCGCCCTGTTCGTCGCCTTCGGTGGCGAGGCGCCGATAGCACTGTTCGGCGCGGTCGGGCCGCATGCGCTTCCTGCTGGCACCGGCGAGCCGGTGCAGGTCGGCCCGGTTGTGCGTGTGCTCGAGCAGGGCCTCCCAACAAGCATCGGGCACCGGTGTGGTGCGCCGGGCGCGACGCGCGTACTCCAGCAAGTAGTCAGCGACCACATAGCCGGCGACCACGCCCAGCCTCCGGCCGTCAGCCGGGACCGGGGTGAGCGTCGTGGCCGCACCATGCACGGGGATCAACGCGTACGCGAACGCGGTGTCGAGCCAGCCGGCCGGTGCGACGGCTCGTTGCGCGGGCGTCAGGTAACCGATCACGGCTGCCTCGAAGAACTCGGGGCGTAGTGCCGACCACGCCCCCATTCGTCGGGCGTCGGCGGCTGCGGTTATCACCGCCTTGGCGTACGGGTCAGGCGCCTGCATCCAGCGGCGGACGATCGCGGGCCCAGCCGCGAGGACCTGCGTCGGACCGATGTCCATGGTCGACAATGCGATACGCAGGCGGCGGTCGAACGCGGCGAGAGCGGTCGCTCGTTGCCGTTCCTGGTCGGTGAACGAGGTGGCCACGTCGATCACGTGGGCCAGTTTCAGCAGTTCACGATCGTCGTCGGACCCGCCGTCATCCCATCGGACGGAAACCGACCGATCCAGATAGATCTCCGGCCAGATCGTGCCGATGACGATGGCTCCGCCAGCTCGCAGTGCCCGCATGGTGGCGCCGGTGATGCCTTGATTGCCCAGAAATCGCTGCAATTCGTCGAGCCAGACGACCGTACGGCGCAGCGGCGACTGTGCCAAGGCCCGCACGGCGTCGGCGTCGGGCGGATGCACCAGGCGCCAGTCCGGCACGCACGCTCGTATCGCCTCGAACGCCGAGCGCGTCTTGCCCACTGACGACGAACCGACGAGCAGGAGGAAGCACCCGCTGGTAACCGCCGCCCGGAGCCGGTCGTCGAAGTCTCGCCGGACGTACACCGGCAGGGCACCCTCCGATTCCCGTGGCGCCTCGGGTCGGGTCCGGGTCCTACCGGCCGACGGGCCTGGCTGACCCGCTGCGCCATCGTCGTCGGCACCCGCGACGGGGATCTCGTGGATGGCGTCGGCGCTGTCGGCCGTGATGGCGGCGTGGACGCCGAGCAGCCGTGGGTCGGCGTCACGGACATGCGTCGCGCCGCACGGCCGTATGAGATCGGCGCTCATCGCGCGTTCCCATGCTCCCAGCCACGCCCCGATCTGACTCGGCGGGACTTCGCACACGCGTAAGAAGGCCAGCAATGTCTCTCGCCGCGGCATGGTCTTCGCCGAGAGGATGTCGCCAACGGTGCTGCGAGCAAGTTGCGCCTTCGCGCCGACGGCACGAGAAGCCCGCACCATGGCTTCGTAGGAATGGCCACGGCCGTTGCGCAGCGCATTCAGGGCGTCAGCCAGTTCCTCGCGCGTCCGCACGGTGGACGGGTCGAACGACTGCATCCCTCATCCTCCGGCGCCCCTCCGGTGATTGCGCACCCAAGCGTAGAGCCGGCCGGGGCCGGGGTGCACACGTCCTGGTCACGCCGGCGGTGTGGCGCGATGTCGTCCGGGAGCCTCCGGTCTTGTCGCCGGAGGCCCGGCCGAGGCGGTGACATGGGTCGGCAGCAGGAGACCGGCCGGTCCCATCCATCCGCTCCACGAAGGGGATTCCATGCAGCAGCATTGGCAGGCGATCACGGGCGCGATCGGCGACGTTTCGGAGATGGTCAACGCGGCCGTCGCGGTCATCCTGCTCATCACCAGCCGTCACGGCCGGGGGAAGCCACCCCGCGGCGGCTCGGCGCGGTGATCGGGAGGCGGGCTGGTCGCGGACTCGTGCGGCCAGCCCGGGAACCCCGGAGCCGGACGAGGCGACGGTGCGTCGAAGGCCACGCCGGCGGGCCCCGGGCCGGGACCCGCCGGCGGGTGCGGTCAGGCCGTGCTGCAGGAGACGGTCGGCCAGGTCCACTTGCCGTTGGTCTGGATGGTGACGCCCCAGTTGTTGCCGTTGCCGTTGGGTTTGGCGACGAGGACCTGGGCGCTGGGGTAGCTGGCGGCGATGTTCCAGGTCGCGATGACGCGCTCGGGGGCCGGCACGTTCATGGTGACCGTCCAGGTGTTGCTGCCGGTCACGGTCACGTTGAGGTTGTAGCGGTCGGACCATTGCTGGCCGGCGGAGAGGGTCGCGGTACAGCTGCCGCCCCCTCCGCCCCCTCCGCCGCCACCTCCGTCGGGTGCGACCGCGCGGCCGGTCTGCGGGGAGATCATGCCGGCGCACAGCCCGCGGGCGGCCAGGCCCTGGGCGATGCGCGGGATGGCGGCGAGGGTGTTGGCCGGCCACTCGTGCATGAGGATGATCTGGCCGTTGGTGAGCCTGGCGTTGGCGGCCACGATGGCGTCCACGCTCGCGCCGTTCCAGTCCTGGGAGTCGACGTCCCAGATGATCTGCGTGAGACCGTACTTCGCCTCGACCGACTGCAGGGTCGCGTTGGTCTCGCCGTACGGCGGGCGGAACAGCCGCGGCGTCCCCCCGCCCGCGCCGGCGATGGCCTGCTGGGTGCGGGCCACCTCCGAGTCGACCTGGGCCTGGCTCTGCTGGATCAGATGCGGGTGGGTGTAGCTGTGGTTGCCCACCCACATGCCGGCGCTCACCTCGGCGGCGACCTGGGCCGGGTAGGCGGCGGCGTACTGGCCCTCGTTGAACATCGTGGCCCGCAGGCCGTTCTGCCGCAGCGCGTTGAGCAGCGCCGGGGTCTTGTCGTTGGACGGCCCGTCGTCGAAGGTGAGGCCGACGTAGCCGTTGCACGTGGCGGCGTGGGCCGGGGCGGCGGTGACCGCGAGGGCCACGGCGCCGGCGGCCAGGCTGGTCGTCGCCGCGAGGGCGGCGATGAGCGTTCTCATGGCTGGAGTACCCCGTTGTCGGTGCCGGTCTGGTTGGTCGTGATCGCGGCGTGGGCGGCGCCGCCGGGCGGCAGCACCGCGGCGCAGGCGGCGCCGAGCGGGCGGCGGCCCGCCGGCGGGGCGGGGTTGTCGGTCATGGACCCGTCCTCCTCGTCGACATGATTGACGATGGTCGATGAGGGCAGGATGAACCCGCGGCGGGGGCCTGTCAACGACTTCCGGAAGCGCACGCAACCGTTCTGACTAGGAAAATTTTGGAAACAGGGGCGCCATCTGGGCCGTTCGGCGTCGATCACGTTCCGGAAGGGTTCCGAGATTTTTGGAAGTACCACGGAAGGTGCGGGAGGATTCTCCAGTGACAGTCGACGATGAGCCCAGGGTCACCATCACCGCGATCGCGCGGGAGGCCGGCGTGTCGGTGCCGACCGTGTCGCGGGTGCTCAACGGGCGCTCGGACGTGTCGCCGCAGACCCGCGAGCGGGTGGAGGCGATCCTGCGCGAGCACGGGTACCGGCGGCGAGCCGGCCGCAACCGGCCCGCCGCCGGCCTCGTCGACCTGGTCTTCAACGACCTCGACAGCCCGTGGGCGGTCGAGATCATCCGCGGGGTGGAGGAGGTCGCGCACGCCACCGGGATCGGCACCGTCGTCTCGGCGATCCACGGCCAGGCCGCCTCGGCCCGCCAGTGGCTGCAGAACTTGCGCGCCCGCGCCACCGACGGCGTCATCTTCGTGACCTCGGACGTGACCCCGCCGCTGCACGCCGAGCTGCAGCGCCTCGACATCCCCTTCGCCGTCGTCGACCCGGCCGGCGCGACGGTGGGCGACGTGCCGACGATCGGCGCGACCAACTGGGCCGGCGGGCTGCGTGCGACCGAGCACCTGCTGTCGCTCGGCCATCGCCGGATCGGGTTCATCGCCGGGCCGAAGCGCCTGCTGTGCAGCCGGGCCCGGCTCGACGGCTACGGCGCCGCGCTCGCCGCCGCCGGCCTGGACATCGATGCCGCCCTCGTGCAGCAGGGCGACTTCTACCACGAGTCGGGCTGGGCCGGCGCGGACGCGTTGCTGCGCCTCGCCGACCCGCCGACCGCGATCTTCGCCTCCAGCGACCAGATGGCCTTCGGCGCCTACGAGGCCGTCCGGCGCCGCGGCCTGCGGGTGCCCGACGACGTGTCCGTGGTCGGCTTCGACGACCTGCCGGAGAGCCGGTGGGCCTCGCCGCCGCTGACCACGGTACGGCAGCCCCTGGCCGAGATGGGACTGCTCGCCGCGCGCACGGTGCTGCGGCTGGCCCTGGGTGAGGTGCTGGAGACCCCGAGGGTGGAGCTGGCCACGGAGCTGGTCGTGCGCGACAGCACCGCCGCCCCGGCCGCCTCAGTGTAGGGACCAATTTGTTCTGTCCCGTGAGGTTGGCAACGCGGCTGGCGGGTGGTCGGCCCTCTAGTGCGGGTGTCCGCGTGGTGATTGTGGGTGTGGAGCCAGGGGCCGAGCGTGCTGCGGCGTTCGGCCCCGCGGCGGCAGGCGGTGGCGCAGGCCCATTCGTTGCAGTGCTGGTTCGGCACTGTAGCCCGGCGATATCGCAATGAGAGGGCGGTTATAGGGGAGCCGAGTAGCCTCAGTGCGGCAATCCGACATTCATTAGGAGGAATGTGATGCGCTGGCTTCGAATGGTCGTGACGGTCATTGTGGCAATGGCCGCCGCCGCGCTCGGCCCAGCCGCCGAGGCTCATGCTGTGCCTGGCGGTTATGGTGACTTCGGATTCGTTGGGGGGTACAACGACCACTGTCACGTGCATATGCGGAATGGCAACTGGTACTACAATCCGAACTTTTACGGTGTCCGTGTCGCGCTCTTTACGGACGTGATTTTCGCGGATGGCGATTTCTGCATCATCGGAAAGTCGCAGCTGCGCGTGGGTCTGCATTCGGAAAACATCATTCTGTTTGACGAGAACTACAACCAGAAATGGAGCATGGGATCATCGTCCTACGTGGACCTGCACACGTCGTACAGCTTTTTCCAGGGTTTCGACGGCAATTTCGTCCAGTACAGTGCAAATAACAAGGTGCTTGGTGCGACCAACACGTGTTGCCAAACCGACGACGGTGTGACGCGACTCCTGGCGATCCAGTCGGACGGCAATGTGGTGATTTATGACCACTACGAGCTGTCCAATACGTACGACGTGATCTGGCAGACGCACACCGCGCATTGAGTGCCCAGTCGTTTGAGGACCGGCGGTTGGACGGTGACCGGTGGCGTACCTGGCGTGGCCCGGGAGTCACAAGCCGCAAGCGTGGTTAGCGCTCGCCTGCGGCCCGGTGGGGCCGTGGCTGCCGTTCCAGATGCTCGCCGCGTCCTGGGTGGGGCTCGGCGCTGGCCTGCTCCCACGCCCCCCGACCGACCACGCCTCGATCTCCGCCGCTGTCACAGCGAAACATCTGCACAGTCAATCCGTCTGCCGTTGCAGTACTAGGCGCGGCGGGTGCCGGTGACGGCGGTGCGGGGGAGCCGGCCGGCCTTCGAGTGGCCCTCGAAGGTGTCGCCGGACGTCACCACATCGAACTCGAGGTGCAGGCGTATCGGGCGGGTCACCGACTGCCGCCACGTGACGCGGGGACCGTCGCAGGCGATGGCCTCCAGGGGTACCGTCTCCGATTTTGCCGTTGCGCTGCCCTCGATGCCGTCCGGCGTCCCGGTGAACTCGTAGACGGCGGCGATGGTGCCGATCGGGGTCTTCAGACGCACGTCCCACGTGCCGAGGATCGGGTGCATGTGGACTGTCCCCTTCAGATCGTCACCGGCGCGCGGCCGGTGTTGCGCCAGACCGTGCCGCGTCGTTCGTACTCGAACAGCTCCTCCACGGCGTGCGCGACGCGCGGGCCGAGCTCGCGTTCGGTGATGTGCAGCGCGAGGTCCAGGCCGGAGGTGACGCCGCCCGCGGTGACCAGGTCGCCGTCGTCGACGACCCGGGCGGGCACGGCGACGGCGCCGGTCGCGTCGAGCACGTCCATGCCGAGGCGGTGCGTGACCGCGGGGCGGCCGTCGAGCAGACCCGCCATCGCCAGGGCGAGGGAGCCGCCGCAGACCGTGGCCACCGTGACCTCGGGGTTGTGCAGGGCGGCGCGGATCAGCGGTACCGCCGGGGAGTCCGCGAAGCGGCCGAGCAGGACCGGGATCGTCTCCGCGCCCTCGTCGGGGTCGCCGGCGATCGGGCCGCTGGCGCCGGGCACGATGACGTAGCCGGGCCGGGTGGGGTCGAGGCGCGCGGACGCCTGCAGGGCGAGCCCGAGGGTCCCGCTCACGACGGTCCGCGGCCCGTCGGCGGCGACCAGCACCACGTCGAACCCGCCGCCGCTCGCCGCGCCGGCGGCGGCGAGGACCTCGAACGGGGCGATGACGTCGAGCGGGTCGAACCCGTCGAACAGCACGATCTGGATCAGCATGCCCCCGATGCTCGCCCCCGCGGCGGGGCGCGAACAGTGGCAGGATTGCCGTCCTTCGGCGGTATCCGGCCATCGGGCGCGGGTAGGCTCGGCGCGTGCATCGCGTGCTCGTGCTGGCGCTCCCCGACACCATCGCCTTCGACCTGGCCACGCCGGTCGAGGTGCTCGGGCGGGTCAGGCTGGCCGGCGGGCGCCCGGGGTACCGGGTCGAGGTCTGCGGGCCCGAGGCGCAGGTCGACGCCGGGCCGGTGCGGCTCGTCGTCCACAGTGGACTCGACGCGCTCGCCCGGGCGGACACGATCGTGGTGCCCGGGCGCAATCATCCGGAGCGCGGCGTGCCGGGCGAGGTGATCGACGCGTTGCGGGCGGCGGCCGCGGCCGGGGTGCGCATCGCCTCGATCTGCGTCGGCGCGTTCACCCTCGCCGCGGCCGGGCTGCTCGACGGGCGCCGGGCCACGACCCACTGGGCCGCCGCCGAGCACTTCCGGCGCCGGTACCCGTCCGTCGAGCTCGACCCGGGGGTGCTGTACGTCGACAGTGGACAGTTCGTCACCTCGGCGGGGGCGACCGCGGGCGTCGACATGTGCCTGCACCTGGTCCGCCGCGACTACGGGGCCGCGGTGGCCGCCTCCGCGTCCCGGCTGGCGGTGGCCCCGCTGCACCGCGACGGCGGCCAGGCCCAGTTCATCGTGCATCCCGGCCCGGCCGCCCCGGGCGCGCCGGGGCTGGGCGCGGTGCTCGCGTGGATGCAGGAGCACGCGCACCGGAACGTGAGCCTGTCCGAGGTGGCGGCCCGGGCCGGCCTGAGCGTGCGGACGCTCAACCGCCGCTTCCACGCCGAGACCGGGCGCACGCCGATGCAGTGGCTGGCCGGGGCGCGCATCCGGCGGGCCCAGGAACTGCTCGAGTCGACCGACCTGGGGGTGGAGCGGATCGCGGCGCTGGCCGGGTTCGCCTCGCCCACCAACTTCCGGGCGCAGTTCAAACGGTCCGCCGGGGTGACGCCGCAGGCCTACCGGATGGCGTTCCGGCCGTAGTGTAAGTGGCTGGCGCGCCCCGGTGGTCCGGCGGAACAATCCCGCGGTGCCCTCACTGCCGCTCGGGAAGGGGACCATGGCCATGTCCGAAGTTCGCACGGCGGCCGGGGCGGTGCGCGGCGGCCGTGAGGCGGGCGTGGTGGTGTTCCGTGGCATCCCGTTCGCCGAGGCGCCGGTCGGCGCGCTCCGCTTCGCCGCGCCGCGGCCGGCGCGGGGCTGGGACGGCGTGCGGGAGGCCGTGTCGTACGGCCCGCCGCCCCCGCAGCCCAGCGCGTTCGGCCGCGAGGCGGCCGCCGCGGGCGACGACTGGCTGACGGTCAACGTCTTCTCGCCCGATCCCGGCCCGGGCGCGAACCTTCCGGTCATGGTGTGGGTCCACGGCGGCGGCTACACCATCGGCGATGCCGGCTATCCCGAGTACGACGGCGGCCGGCTCGCGCGGGACGGCGGCGTCGTCGTGGTGACGTTCAACTACCGCGTCGGCTTCGAAGGCTTCGCGCAGATCGAGGGGGCGCCGCCCAACCGGGGCCTGCTCGACCAGGTCGCCGCGCTCGAGTGGGTGCGTGACAACATCCGGGGCTTCGGCGGGGACCCGGACCTGGTCACCGTCTTCGGCGAGTCGGCGGGCGCCGGCTCGGTCGCCGCCCTGCTGGCGATGCCCCGGGCGGCCGGACTGTTCCGCCGGGCCGTCGCGCAGAGCGTGCCGGGCACGTTCTTCTCCGCGGAGCTGGCCGCCGACATCGCCGCCGCCTGCGCCCGCGAGCTCGGGGCGCGCCCCACGGTGGCGCAGCTGGCCGCCGCGGACCCGGAGCTGCTGGTCGTCGCCGGTGAGGTGGTGGCCGCCGCGATGCGCGAGCGGGCGCCGCGGTGGGGCCGGGCGGCGCACCGGTCGATCCTGTTCGCCCCGGTCGTCGACGGTGACGTGCTGCCGGACACCCCGTGGCGCGCGCTTGCCGGCGGCGCCGGCCGGGACGTCGGCCTGCTGGCCGGCCACACGCGCGACGAGCAGCGGCTGTTCACCGCCCTCGAGGGCCTGCTCGGGCAGGTGACGCCGGAGCAGGAGGCCGCCGCCCTGCGGGTCTTCGCCCCCGGCCCGGACGGCGAGCGCCGCTACCGGGAGGCGTTCGCGGACGCGGGCCCCGGCGAGCTGTACGAGCTGGTCCACTCGGACTGGCTGTTCCGCATGCCCACCCTGCACCTCGCCCGGGCGCAGGCCGCCGGCGGCGGGCGGGCCCACGTCTACGAGCTGACCTGGCCGGCCCCGGGCATGGGCGGGGGCTTCGGCGCCTGCCATGGCCTGGACGTGCCGCTCGTGTTCGGCAACCTGGACCGCGGCCAGCCCGCCATGCTCATCGGGGGCCCGTCGCCCGAGGCGGAGGCGCTGTCCGCCGAGATGCGCACGGCCTGGGCGGCGTTCGCCGCCACCGGCGAGCCGGGCTGGCCCGCCTACGACGCCGGGCAACGCCTCGCCCGGGTCTTCGACGCCCCCTCGGTCGTCACCGCCTACCCGGAGGAGTCCTCCCGCCTGATCTGGCAGGACTACGACTTCCCCGTGCTGCCGCTGATCGGCGGATAGCGCCCGACCATCTGCAACCAATGGTTGCGCGATCCCGGGTCGCGCAGTAGCGTGATGAGCAACCAAAGGTTGCAGGAGGATCGTATGGAGCTCGGGACCATCGAACGCGAGATCTACGTCGAGGCGTCGCCGGAGATCGTCTTCGAGGTGGTGAGCAGCCCGGACCACATCAAGCAGTGGTGGCCGGACGAGGCCGACTACGAGCCGGTGCCCGGGTCGACGGGGGTGATCTCGTTCGGCGACCCCGCGGAGGGCGGCCAGGTGGCGTCGTTCTCGGTCGTCGAGGTGACGCCGCCGCGGACCTTCTCCTTCCGCTGGATTCATCCCGCGGGGGAGGAGGCGGCGCCGGGCAACTCGCTGTTCGTCACGTTCGACCTGAGCCCCTCGGGCGACGGCACGCTGCTGCGGATGACCGAGACGGGCTTCCGGGAGCTGGGCTGGGAAGCGGCGAAGATCGAGCACGAGTACCGCGACCACATCACCGGCTGGGACTACTTCCTGCCCCGGGTGGCGCCGTACGTGGCGACGCTGCGGGTCCGGCCGTGACCTCGGCGCTGGCCGAGCGGGTCGACGACGACCTCTGGTCCGCGATCGGCGACCCGACCCGGCGCCGGATGCTCGACCTGCTGCTCGTCGACGGCGAGGGCACCGCGACCACGCTGGGCCAGCAGCTGCCGGTCACCCGCCAGGCCGTCGCCAAGCACCTCGGCGTGCTGGAGCGGGTCGGCCTGGTGCGGGCCCAGCCGGCGGGCCGGGAGAAGCGGTACCGGGTGGACGACGCCCAGCTCGCCCGCGCCGTCGCCCAGCTGGCGTCGGTCGGCTCGGCGTGGGACGCCCGCCTGCGCCGCATCAAGCGGATCGCGGAGGCGATCCAGCGCACATCTGACACGAGGGAGCACGGGAATGGCTGACATTCTGCACCGCGTCGGGGTGAAGACCACGGCGCCGGACAAGGTCTACGAGGCCTTGACGACCATCGACGGCCTGGCCGGCTGGTGGACCGACGACACGAAGGGCGACCCCGCGCCGGGCGGCGTCGTGGCGTTCCGCTTCCCGGTCGGCGGCTTCGACATGGAGGTCCAGGAGACCCGCCCGCAGGCGCGCGTGTCGTGGCGCGTCGTCGCCGGGCCGGACGAGTGGATCGGCACGACGATCGACTTCGACCTGCACCAGCAGGGCGACTACACGATCGTGCTGTTCAAGCACGGCGGCTGGCGCGAGCCGGTCGAGTTCATGTACCACTGCAGCACCAAGTGGGCCATCTTCCTGATGAGCCTGAAGTCCCTGGTCGAGACCGGCGAGGGCGCGCCCGCCCCGCGCGACGTGCAGATCAGCGACTGGCACTGAGCCACGCCCGGCGGTCAGGGACGCTCCGGCTCCCTGACCGCCACGACGTCTATGACGGCGGGGTAGACCGCGTTGTCGGCGTTGATCTGGACGCGGTACCGCCCGGCGCCCACGTCCGCGCGGACCACCGTCTCGCGCAGCACGTCCCCGAGCACGACGACGCCGGACGGCACGCGCATCGCGACCACGGCGAGCTCGCAGGCCCCGCGCCGCCCCCAGTCCTCCTCGCCGGCCCAGAACCGCACCTCGATCCCGCCGTCGGCGGGGTGGCGCACCGACACGACGAAGGCGTCCTCGCCCGCGACCACCGGCGGCCGCTCGCGTCCCTCCCCGGGCCACCGCTCGGGCAGGTCGCGGAAGCCGGCCCCGCTGTCGCCGACCACCAGCAGCCCCCAGCCGAGGTCGCCCGTCAACGCCGCCACCAGCATCCGCCCTCCGTCCGCCGCGCACAGGCTATCGCCGCGGGCGCGACGCTTTCCGGTCCGTCCAGGGGTCCGTACGGGTATGACCATCGTCGACGAGTTCAGCGTGGTGGCCGAGCCGCTCCGGGGTGAGCTGACCGCGCACTGCTACCGGATGCTCGGGTCCATCGACGAGGCCGAGGACCTCGTGCAGGAGACCTACCTGCGGGCCTGGCGCGGGTTCGCCGGGTTCGAGGAGCGCGCCTCGGTGCGCACGTGGCTGTACCTCGGCATCACGCCGGTCGCGGTCAACAGCGCGGGCCCTCCAGCGGCAGAACGCGGCGATGGCGGGCTGAGAACACGGCCGGGCGGGGGCGAATGTTAAGGACCCGCCCGGCAATTGTGAAGAACCTGTGAGACGCGCGCGTCGCCGGCCCGGCGCGCGCGACGGTTTCCGGCCGGGGTGCACGCATCCGATAGCATCGACCCCGTGCCGAGACACGGGGAGGTCGGCATGACGGACACACCCGAGGGACCGCCGCCCGCGGCCCTGCCCGCCTCGCCCGCCTCGCCACCGCCCCAGTGGCACCCCTGGCAGCCCGTCCAGTGGGCGCCCCGCTCCGGCTCGTCGTGGCCGCGGCGC
>NZ_BAAARV010000003.1:63677-100894 GCF_039532525.1 Dactylosporangium salmoneum | reverse complement strand
CCGCCGCGCTGGCCGCCGCCTGCGCCGCGGCCATCGGCGCGTACGTGCTCGGCGGCGCCGCCCCGGCGCACCGGCCACAGGCGCCGCACGGTTCGGGCGACGACCCGGACCGCCGCGCGGCCTACGAGCTGCTGGTCGCGGCGGCCGGCGAGCTGGCCGACGCCCCCGCCCAGCACTACACCGGCACGGTGCCCGGCCGCGACGGGCGGGCCGTGCGCCTGGACGCCCGCATCGGCCGCGACGGCACCGCGCTGTCCACTGTGGACTTCGAGGACCGCGGCCACGGCGACCTGCTCGACCTCGGCGACGACGGCACGTATGCGCGCGGCGACGACGCCTTCTGGGACACGGCCGGCCCGGCGGGCGCGGCCGCGGCCTACGGGACCGCCTGGGTCAGGGTGGACTTCGACGCGCTCGGGTTCGACGCCCGCGCGCTGATCCCGCCGGTCCTCGCCGCCGACCTGCTGCCGCCCGCCGCGGAGGACGAGGGCCTGCCGGCCCCGGGGGACCTGCCGCACCTCGGCGACCCGGCCACCGTCGGCGGCGCCGAGGCCAGGGCGGTCCGCACCGGCGCCACCACCGTCTGGATCGCCACCGGCGGCCCGCCGCGCATCGTGCGGGTCGAGACGGCCGGCTCCGGCCCGGCCCCGTCCGGTCCCGCGTACGTGCCAGCGCGGGCCCCGTCCGGCGCCGCGACGGCGCTCGACGTGGCGCCGCTGGCCGGCGGCGGGCTGGCCGGCTTCCGGGATGCGCTGCGGGCCCGGGCCGGGGAGCTCGGCGGGGCGATCGACGCGCAGGTCAGCCCCGCGATCGAGGGCCAGATCAAGGTCGGCCCGTGCGCGCCGTCGTCGTGCCAGGCCGAGGTCACCGTCTCGGGCCGGCTCACGGCCCGCTCCGCCTACCTGCGCCCGTCCGCGCCGGTGCATGCCCAGGTCACGATCGCCATGACCGTCGAGAACCGGCCGATCAAGACGTGCACGCCGGTCGTCACCATGCCGGCGGGCGGGACGGCGACCGCGCAGTGCACCGCCACCTACACGGTGAAGACCACCCAGGATTCGTACCTCGTGGAGGCCAAGGCCAGCGCCAGCGCCCGGGCGCTGCTGCCCGCCGACGTGCAGCGGATCGTGGACCGCCTGGCCACGGCCCTGCCCGAGCCGGAGCCGCCCGCGGTGGCGCCGCCGCCGTGCGAGGAGCCGGCCGGGGCCGCGGACGGGCCGGGGGACTGGCACCCGTCGGGGCGGCCGGTGGCCCGGCCGGCCGCGCTGTACCAGGAGCAGGTCACCGGGGTGCGGCACGGGCGGCAGTACCGCCTCGGCCGGCACGACTTCGACGGGCTGAGCGTCGAGGACGGCGGGCTGGTGCTGCTCGAGGCCAAGGGGGAGGGCTACGCCTGGCCGCTGTGGGGCGTGCGGGTCGGCTCCGACGGCCGCCTCGTCTACGCCGACGACCAGGACTCCTCGGCCGCCGCCGGCCGGTGGGCGGAGCGGGCCCGGCGCACCCTCGGCGGCATCGAGCGGCAGCTGCGGGCCGAGGTCGAGCAGGTCCGCGGCGTGCCGGGGGCGCGGCTGCGGGTCGTGGCCGCGGAGCAGACGGTGCTGGACGAGCTCAGGGAGTACAGCCGCGGCGTCATGAGCGCGGAGGACTTCGCGCGCATCGAGTGGCGGCACGAGGCCCGCGACCCGGGCTTTCCCGGCTGCCCCTAGCCCCGCGACTTTCCGCCGAGCCGACGAAAGTTCTGCCAGTTCCAGCGATACATCTGGACACATCGATGCAGAACCCATAGTGTTGCCGCAGCCCTGAGAGCGCTCTCTAGAAGATCCATCTCTGGCTGCGGCGCGGCGGCGCGCGCCCTGCCTGGCGTCAGTCAGGAAGGGAAAGCAAGTGAACCGACATCGACGATGGCGGCCGGCGGCGGCCGCCCTGACCCTGCTCGCACCGGGTCTCGGCGTGCTGGCCGGACCCGCCGCACCGGCCGCGGCGGCCATCAACGCCGCGGACTATCAGCAGGTCACCCTGGCCAAGGGGGTCGCCGAGACGGGCGAGCCGATGGCCATGACGGTGCTGCCGGACCGTTCGGTGCTGCACACCGCCCGGGACGGCACCCTCCGGCGCACCGACGCGGCCGGCAACACGTCGGTGATCGCCAACATCCCCGTGTACACCCACGACGAGGAGGGGCTGCAGGGGGTCGCGGCGGACCCGAGCTTCGCGACGAACCGCTACATCTACCTGTACTACGCGCCGCCGCTGAACACCCCCGCGGGCGACGCGCCGGCCAACGGCACGCCCGCCGACTGGGCCACCTGGACCGGGGTCAACCGCCTGTCCCGGTTCACGCTCAACGCCGACTACACGCTCAACACGGCCAGCGCGGTGACGGTCCTGGAGGTGCCGACCAGCCGCGGCATGTGCTGTCACGTCGGCGGCGACATGGACTTCGACGCGGCCGGCAACCTGTACCTGTCGACCGGCGACGACTCCAACCCGTTCGAGTCGTCCGGGTACGCGCCGCTGGACGAGCGCACCAACCGCAACCCCGCCTACGACGCGCAGCGCTCGGCCGGCAACACGAACGACCTGCGCGGCAAGATCCTGCGGATCAAGGTCAACGCCAACGGCTCGTACTCGATCCCCTCGGGCAACCTGTTCGCGCCGGGCACCGCCAACACCCGGCCCGAGATCTACGCCATGGGCTTCCGCAACCCGTTCCGGCTCAGCGTGGACAAGGCGACCGGCATCGTCTACGTCGGCGACTACGGCCCGGACGCGGGGACCACCGACCCGAACCGCGGCCCGTCCGGCCAGGTCGAGTTCGACCGGGTGACCGGCCCGGGCAACTACGGCTGGCCGTACTGCACCGGCACGAACACCACGACGGAGACCTACAACGAGTGGGACTTCGCGGCCAACGCCACGGGTCCGAAGTACAACTGCGCCGGCGGCCCGACGAACAACTCATTCCGCAACACCGGCCTCACGACCCTGCCCCCGGCCAAGGCGGCCTGGATTCGCTACGGCGGCGACGCCGGCAGCCCGGCCGCGTTCGGTGGCGGCTCCGAGTCGCCGATGGGCGGCCCGGTCTACCGGTACAACGCGAGCAACCCGTCGACGACGAAGTTCCCGGCGTCGCTGGACGGGCAGTTCTTCGCGGGCGAGTTCGGCCGCGGCTGGATCAAGCCGATCGTCGTCAACGCCGACGGCTCGCCGGGGGCGATCGACACCTTCCCGTGGAACGGCAAGCAGGTCATGGACATGCAGTTCGGCCCGGACGGGTCGCTGTACGTCCTGGACTACGGCACCGGGTACTTCAACGGCGACGCCAACTCGGCGCTGTACCGCTACGACTACGTCGGCTCGGGCGGCAACCGTGCGCCGACCGCGGCCGCCTCGGCCAGCAGGACGTCCGGCGTCGCCCCACTCGCCGTGACGTTCTCCTCGGCCGGCTCGTCCGACCCCGAGGGCGGCGCCCTGACGTACTCGTGGGCGTTCGGCGACGGCGGTACGTCCACGGCGGCGAACCCGTCGCACACGTACACGACCAACGGCAACTACGTCGCCACCCTGACCGTGAAGGACCCGCAGGGCGCGACCGGCACCGCGAGCGTGCCGATCAGCGTCGGCAACACGGCCCCGACGGTCGTCGTCAACGCCCCGGCGCCGGGCCAGCTGGCCGCGTTCGGCGACTCGGTGCCGTGGAGCGTCACGGTCACCGACCCCGAGGACGGGGCGATCGACTGCTCGAAGGTGACGATGAACTACCTGCTGGGTCACGACCAGCACGCGCACCAGATCACGTCGCAGACCGGGTGCTCGGGCACCATCACCATCCCGGTCGACGGCGAGCACGACGACGCGGCGAACATCTTCCCGATCTTCGACGCGCAGTACACCGACAAGGGCGGCCTGACCACCCACGCGCAGAACATCCTGGGCCCCAAGCACCGGCAGGCCGAGCACTACAAGACCTCGTCCGGGGTGAACAAGTACAGCAAGACCCAGGCAGAGGGCGGCATGACCGTCGGCGACATCAACAACGGCGACTGGATCGAGTTCGACCCGTACAAGCTCGACAACGCCACCTCGTTCACCGCCCGGGTCTCCTCCGGCGGCGCGGGCGGCACGCTGCAGCTGCGCACGGGCTCCGCGACCGGCACCGTCATCGGCTCGGCGACCGTCCCGGCGACCGGCTCGTGGGAGACGTTCACGACGGTGACCGGCACCATCAGCGGCGCGCCGGGCACACCCACGCAGCTGTACCTCACGTTCTCCGGCAGCACGACGGCGGCGCTGTTCGACCTCGACAGCTTCACGCTCGCCGCCGGGTCGAGTCCCACGACCACGAACCTGGCCCTGAACAGGCCGGCCACGGCGTCGAGCACCGAGTCGGCGGCCTACCCCGCGTCCAACGCCGTCGACGGGTCCGCCACGACGCGGTGGTCCAGCGCGTTCTCCGATCCGCAGTGGATCCAGGTGGACCTGGGCGCCCCGAAGGCGTTCAACCGGGTCCGGCTGCTGTGGGAGGCGGCGTACGGCTCGGCGTACCAGATCCAGACCTCGAACGACGGCACCACCTGGACCACCATCCGGTCGGTCACGGGAGGCAACGGCGGCGAGGACGACAACACGGGGCTGTCCGCCACGGCCCGCTACGTCCGCATCTACGGCACCGCGCGGGCGACCGCGTGGGGCTACTCGCTCTACAGCTTGGAGGTCTACGGTGTTTCGTAAACTCGCCCTCGGCTTGGCGGTGGTGACCGCCGGCCTCGGCCTCACCGCGGTGCCCGCCCAGGCCGCCCCGGCCTTCACCGTCCTGGTGTTCAGCAAGACCGCCGGCTTCCGCCACGACTCCATCCCCACCGGCATCCAGGCGGTGCGCGACCTCGGCGCGGCCAACAACTTCGCCGTCGAGGCGACCGAGGACGCCACCCAGTTCAACGCGGCCAACCTGGCCCGCTTCAAGGCCGTCGTGTGGATGTCGACCACCGGCGACGTGCTCGACGCCACCCAGCAGGCGGCGTTCGAGAACTACATCCGGGCCGGCGGCGGCTACGTCGGCGTGCACGCCGCCGCCGACACCGAGTACGACTGGGCCTGGTACGGCGGGCTCGTCGGGGCGTACTTCCTGAGCCACCCGGCGATCCAGACCGCCACGGTCCGCGTGGCCGACCCGAACCACCCGGCCACGGCGGGCCTGCCGGCCGCGTGGAGCCGCACCGACGAGTGGTACAACTACCGCACCAACCCGCGCTCGCAGGTGCACGTGCTGACCACATTGGACGAGTCGACGTACAGCGGCGGCTCGATGGGCGCCGACCACCCCAACACGTGGTGCCGGGCCTACGACGGCGGGCGCTCCTTCTACACCGGCATGGGCCACACGCAGGCCAGCTACTCCGAGGCGGGCTTGCGCAACCTGCTGCTCGGCGGCATCCGCTACGCCGCCCAGGGCACCGGCGACTGCTCGGTCGGCAACCAGCCGCCGCCGCAGACCGACCTGGCCCTGAACCACCCGGCGACGGCCTCCAGCGTGGAGAACGCCTCGTATCCCGCCGCCAACGCCGTGGACGCCTCCACCACCACCCGGTGGTCCAGCGCGTTCTCGGACCCGCAGTGGATCCGGGTCGACCTGGGCGCCACGCACACGGTCAACCGGGTCCGGCTGGTCTGGGAGGCCGCGTACGGGTCGGCGTACCAGATCCAGATCTCGGGCGACGGCACCACCTGGACGACGCTGCGCTCGGTGACGGGCGGCAACGGCGGCGAGGACGACAACACCGGGCTGAGCGGCTCCGGGCGGTACGTGCGCATCTACGGCACCACCCGCGCCACCCAGTGGGGCTACTCGCTGTTCACCTTCCAGGTGTACGGGACCTGATCGGGGGTAGCGCCCGTCCGTGCCGACCTTCTTCGGGCAGCCGCGGGTCCTGGCCAACCTGTTCGGGGTCGAGCTGTGGGAGCGGTTCTCGTTCTACGGCATGCAGGGCATCCTGCTGATCTACCTGTACTACCAGAGCTCCCGCGGTGGCCTCGGCATCGACGAGGCCACCGCGACGAGCATCGTGGGGGCGTACGGCGGCTTCGTCTACCTGTCCACCATCGCCGGCGCCTGGCTCGCCGACCGGGCGATCGGCGGGGAGCGGGTGCTGTTCGGCAGCGCCGTGCTCGTCATGGCCGGCCACATCCTGCTGGCCGTCGTGCCCGGTCTGCCCGGCGTCGGGCTCGGCCTGGTCTGCGTGGCGCTGGGCAGCGGCGGCGTGAAGGCCAACGCCACCGCCATCGTCGGCGCGCTCTACGACGAGCACGACCCGCGCCGCGACGCGGGCTTCTCGCTGTTCTACCTCGGCGTCAACCTGGGCGCGCTGGCCGGCCCGCTGCTCACCGGGCTGCTGCAGACGTCGCTGGGGTTCCACTACGGCTTCGCCCTCGCGGCGCTGGGGATGGCGGTCGGGCTGGTGCAGTACACCATGGGCAGGCACCGGCTCCCGGCACAGGCCAACGTCGTCCCGCATCCCCTGCCCCGCCGCCGCGTGGCCCTCGTGGCGGCGCTGGCCCTGGTGTCGATGGCCGTCATCGGCGTGCTCGGCCGGGGTCATCTGGCCGTCGTCGTGGTCGTGCTCAGCGCCGCCGCGGCCCTGGCCTACTTCGTCGTGATCCTGTCCAGCCCGGCCGTCGGCCGGGTCGAGCGCGACCGCGTGCTGGCCTTCATCCCGTTGTGGGTGGCCAGCGCCGGCTTCTGGTCGCTGTACCAGCAGCAGTTCACGGTCCTGACCGTCTACGCCGACCAGCGCCTGAACCGCTCGCTGTTCGGCTGGCAGATGCCGGTGTCGTGGGTGCAGTCCATCAACCCGATCTTCATCATCGTGCTGTCCGGCGCCTTCGCCGCCCTGTGGACCCGCCTGGGCGAGCGCCAGCCGTCGACCCCGGTGAAGTTCGCCGCCGCCACGGTCATCATGGGCGTGGCCTTCCTGCTGTTCCTGCCGATGTCGGGCACGGGCCGGGGCGGCGCTCCGCTGGCGGGCCTGATCGGCGTGATCTTCGTCCTGACCGTCGCCGAGCTCCTGCTGTCCCCGGTCGGGCTGTCGCTGTCCACGAAGCTGGCCCCGGCCGCGTTCCACACCCAGATGGTGGCGCTGTTCTTCCTGTCCGTCGCCCTGGGCACGGCCGCGGCGGGGGCGCTGGCCACGCGGTACGACCCCGACCACGAGGTGCCGTACTTCTCGATCCTGGGCGGCGCCGCCATCGCCCTCGGCGCCGTCGTCGCCGCCCTGACCCCGGCCATCCGCCGCCTGATGCACGGCGTCCGGTGATCGCTGCCGCTACCGCCGGTTCGCGTCCCGGTACTGCTCGTCGGGGACGGGCTCGAGCCAGGTGGTGGGGTCGCCGCCGTCGGGCTTGGCCTCGAGCATGGCAAGGTGGCTCATGAACGTGTCGGCGGCGGCGCCGTGCCAGTGCTCCTCGCCGGGCGGGCAGATGACGGTGTCGCCGGCGCGGATGCGCAGGACGGTGCCGTCGCGGGTGCCGACCAGCCCGACGCCCTCGGTGACGTGGAGGGTCTGGCCGACGGCGTGGAAGTGCCAGTTGGTGCGGGCCCCGGGCGTGAAGCGCACGAGCGCGACGGTCATCCGCGACGGCCCGGTCCCGCTGTAGACCGGGGTCAGGTACACGTCGCCGGTGAAGTTCTGGGCCGGGGTCTTCGCGGTGGGCCGGACGGGCTGCAGTTCCATGGAAGGACGCTCCTCCTTCAGGCGGACGGGCTCAGCAGGGTCTTGATCGCGCGGCGCTCGTCCATCGCCGCGTACCCGTCGGCGACCCGGTCGAGCGGCAGCGTGAGGTCGAAGACCTTGCCGGGGTCGATGATGCGGGTGGTGATGAGGTCGATGAGACCGGGCAGGAACCGGCGCACCGGCGCCGGCCCGCCGTGCAGGTGGACGTGGGAGTAGAACAGTTCCTCGCCGGGCAGGGCCACGCCGTGGGCGACGCCGACGTAGCCGACGTGCCCGCCGGGGCGGGTGGAGCGGATCGCCTGCAGCATGGACTCCTGGGTGCCGACGGCCTCGATGACGCAGTGGGCGCCGAGGCCGCCGGTCATGTCCTTGACGCGGGCGACGCCGTCGTCGCCGCGCTCGGTGACGATGTCGGTGGCGCCGTAGTCCAGGGCGAGCTTCTGCCGGTCGGGGTGGCGGCTCATCGCGATGATCCGCTCGGCGCCGAGGTGCCTCGCGGCGAGGACCGCGAGCGCGCCGCCCGCGCCGGCGCCGACGACGGCGACGCTCCTGCCCGGCTTGACGTCGGCGGCGACGGCGCCGAACCAGCCGGTGCCGAGCACGTCGGAGGCCGCGAGCAGGCTCGGGACGAGGTCGGCGGGCGGCGGTTCGGGCGTGGCCACGAGGGTGCCGTCGGCGAGCGGGACGCGCAGGAGCTCGGCCTGGGCGCCGCCGGCGCCGACGTACTCGCGGTGCACGCAGCTGGACTGGTAGCCGGCGCGGCAGATGTCGCAGGTGTTGTCGGAGGCGAAGAACGAGCCGACGACGAACTGGCCGGGCCGGATCGTGGTGACGCCGGCGCCGACGGCCTCGACGGTGCCGACGTACTCGTGGCCCATCGGCGTGGGCCGCTCGACCGCCTCGACGCCCCGGTACGCCCACAGATCCGAGCCGCAGACGCAGGTCGCGGCGATGCGGACGATCGCGTCGGTGGGTGCGGTGATCGCCGGGTCCGGGCGGTCCTCGATCCGCACGTCACCCGGGGCATACAGGACGGTGGCTCGCATCTGGTGTCTCCTCGGGCATGCGGTTGACGGTGCTCTTCCCGGACGTGCTGCGTTGAATCCAACGCGACGGCCCAGCCCGATGGGAGGGCCTGCCGAAGCAGGTAATGCCAGCACCCCTCAGCCCCCGGCGGCGCGCCGTAGCGTGAAGGCCGTGGACAACCGGGACGAGGTGCGCCAGTTCCTGGCCTCCCGGCGCGCGAGGATCACCCCCGAGCAGGCCGGGCTGCCCCAGTACGGCGGCAGCCGCCGCGTGCCGGGGCTGCGCCGCGCCGAGGTCGCGCTGCTGGCCGGGGTCAGCCCGGACTACTACGTCCGCCTCGAGCGGGGCAACCTCACCGGCGTCTCCGACACCGTCCTGGAAGCCGTCGCCCGCGCGCTGCGGCTCGACGACGCCGAACGCTCCCACCTGCACGACCTGGCCCGGGCCGCGAACGCACGCCCCCGCGCCCACCGCCGCCCCGCCCGCCAGCAGGTCCGGCCGGCGGTTCAGCAGCTGCTCGACGCGATGACCGACGCACCCGCCTTCGTGCGCAACGGCCGCCTCGACGTCCTCGCGATCAACCCGCTGGGGCAGGCGCTGTACTCGCCCGCCTTCGCCGGCCCGCAGCGGCCGGTGAACCTGGCCCGGTTCTGCTTCCTCGACCCGGCCGCCGAGGACTACTACCCGGACTGGGACGACGCCGCCAGCACCACCGTCGCGCTGCTGCGCACCGAGGCCGGCCGCGACCCGTACGACAAGGCCCTCACCGATCTCGTCGGGGAGCTCGTCACCCGCAGCGACGCGTTCCGGACCCTGTGGGCGACGCACAACGTGCGGCTGCACCACACCGGCGTCAAACACTTCCGCCATCCCGTCGTCGGGCTGCTCGGGCTCGGCTTCGAGGCCATGCCGCTGCCGGCCGACCCGGGCCTGACCTTGACCGCGTACCACGCGGAGCCCGGCAGCCCGTCCCAGGACGGCCTGCGGCTGCTGGCCAGCTGGGCGGCCACCGGCGCACCCGGCCCGGCCGGGCGGTCCTGATCGCGCTGCTGCGGTGCCGGTGGTCGGGCCGGGCGGTCCTGATCGCGCTGCTGCGGTGCCGGTGGTCGCGCCGGGCGGTCCAGATCGCGCTGCTGCGGTGCCCACGCTGGGGCGGGCGGGTAGAAAGGGAGGCGTGAGGACGGCTGAGGCGATGCGGGTGGAAGCGGCCGGGCTGTTGCGGGTGGCGCCCCCGGCGGTGCGGGTGCCGTTCGACGACGAGGCGATGCGGCGGTGGATCGAGTACCGGCCACGGCCCGGGCGGCCCGGTGTGGTGCTGTGGCAGCTCGGCGTCGAGGCGCGCAAGGCGGCGCACCGGCTGCTGGCCACCGCGCTGCGGCCGCACGCGTTCGCGCAGGCGATGGCGATCGTGGCGCTCGAGGAGGTGCTCGACCGGGCGGAGGGCTACCGGCGGGGGCGGCACAGCGCGGACTACTGGGTCGTCGTCTTCGGGGACCCGGTGGCCGGCGGGCGGTGGGGGTGGCGGTTCGAGGGGCATCACCTGTCGGTGACGATGATGCTCGACGGCGACACCGTGTACCCGACGCCGGTGTTCCTCGGCGCGAACCCGCTCGCCACCGAGTACCGCGGGCGCAGCGTGCTGCGGCCCCTCGCGCCGGAGGAGGACCTCGGGTGGGGGGTGCTGCAGGCGGTACCGTCAACCGTGAAGCAGGGGTGGAGCGCGACCGCCCCGATCGATATTCACAGCGGACCCCGCGCCGACTTCATCGTGCCGCCGCCCGGGGTCCCGGCCGGTGAGCTGCCGGACGCGGCCCGGGACCGGCTCGACGAGCTCGTGGCGCTCTACCTGGAGCGGCTGCCCGAGGACATCGCGCCCGCCGTGGACCGGGATCGGCTGTCGTTCGTGTGGCAGGGGCCGCAGGAGCGGGGCGGGCGGCATTACTATCGGGTGCAGGGCCCGGATCTGCTCATCGAGTACGACAACACGGCCGACGACGGCAATCACGCCCATACCGTGCTGCGCCGCCCCGAGTCGGACTTCGGCGGGGACGTGCTGCGGGCGCATCGAGCGGAACGGCCGCATTGACCTAAGCCGTGCGGCGCAAGCGCACCCGGTCGAGGTGGCTTCGTGCTCGCCCTGGACGTCACCGACGGGGCGAGCGCGGCCGCGGCCGCCGCCAAGGACGTCACCCTGCTGGTCATCCCGCGGAAGATCCTCGCCGGCCCGCCGCGAAAGCCGCCCTCGCCGGGGATCTGCGCCGGCTCGACCCGCGGCTACAGTAGGCCCGTGATCCACCTCCTGCCGTGCCCGCCGGGCGGTCCCGATCGGCGCGAGCTGCAGGAGTCGATGCTCCATTGGCTGTACTCCCCGGAGCTCACCACCCTCATGGCCCACTTCGGCGGGGCACTGCCACGCGGCGGTTCCGCTTCCAGCTCTGGCGGGGTGCTGCCGCCGCGCGACGGTTCCGGCTCTGGCGGGGTGCTGCCGCGCGACGGTTCGGGCTCCGGCGGGGTGCTGCCGCGCGACGGTTCGGGCTCCGGCGGGGTGCTGCCGCCGCGCGACGGCGGCTCTGGCGGGGTGCCGCCGCGCGACGGCGGCTCTGGCGGGGTGCCGCCGCGCGACGGCGGCTCTGGTGGGGCGTTGCCGGGCGGCAGGCCCGGCCTCGGTGTCGACGGCCTGGCCGAGGCGCTGCAGGCGGCCGACGACTTCTCCGCCGCGGCGTGGGACTTCCGCCACGGCGCCGAGCGGGCCGACGCCGCCGTACGCGAGTTCCCGCCCGACGTGGCGGACCTCGTCCGGGCGGCGGCGCCCGCGCTCGGCCTGTCGGGCCGCAACCGCCCGCCGGCCACCCGGTACGACCACGCGCTCGTGCTCGGCGGCCGGGTGCGCAGCGGGTTCGCCCGGGCCCGCCACCTCGCGAGGCTGCTGGCCGGCGGCGTCCGGGTGGGCCGCACGGCCGGGCTGGCCAGCTTCCGCCCCCTCGGGGCCGAGGCGGCCGACGTCAACCTGGCGTCCAACGCCGGCTTGGCGTCCAACGCCGGCTTGGCGTCCAACGCCGGCTTGGCGTCCAACGCCGGCTTGGCGTCCAACGCCGGCCTGACGCCCGACGTCGCCCCGGTACCCGACGTCGGCCCGGTACCGGACGCTGGCCTCAAGCACGGCGCCGGCCTCGCGCCCGACGCCACCGAGGCCGACGCGTTGCGGCTCGCGCTGCGCCAGGCACTGGGGCGCGTCGACGTGGTGGCGGCGCAGCCGTCGCGGCCGGGTGCCCGGGCCCACACCGGCGACACGCTGGCCGCCTGGGCCGAGTCCGTCGGCGGCGACCTGAGGGGCGCCCGGGTGCTGATTGTGACGACCGACCTGTACGTGCCGTTCCAGCACGCCGACGCGGTACGCCTGCTCGGCCTGCCCCACGGCTGCGGCATCGACACCGTGGGCTTCGCCTGGCCCGAAGCCCCGGTCAGCGCCGTCCTCCAGGAGATCCGCTCGACCATCCGCTCGATGCGCGCCCTGCACGCCGCGACGCTGAAATAATCAGGGGCAGGCGGACACGTACCCGGTGACGACCGCCCACCGCGAGCTCCCGGGAGCCGACCCTTGGCCAGAGCACCCTCCAGCGCCGCCCGCTTCGAAGCGCTGTACCGAGACAGTTACCAGGACCTGCTCGGCTACGCGCTGCGCCGGGTGGACCGGCCCGACAGCGCCGCCGACGTCGTCGCCGACACGTTCCTCGTGGCGTGGCGGCGCATCGACGAGATCCCGCCCGACCGGGCCCGCCCCTGGTTGTTCGGCGTCGCCCGCAACGTGATGGCCAACCGGCAGCGGTCCGAGCGGCGCCGGGCCGACCTTGCCGAGCGGCTGCGGCAGGAGCTGTCGCGGGCGACGGTGGTCCCGCCCGACGTCCCGGCGGGGCTCGGGGCCGCGTTCGCCACCCTGCCCGAGGCCGACCGGGAGCTGCTGCGCCTGGTCGCCTGGGAGGGCCTGGGCGCCGACGACCTCGCCGTCGCGCTCGGCTGCTCCGTCAACGCGGCCCGCATCCGCCTGCACCGAGCCCGCAAACGCCTCGCGGAGGCGCTCGCGCAGGTCTCGACCACCACGCCCCTGAGGAGCTTCGATGCCTGACGCCGACGAGGAGCAGGACGGCCTGATCCGGCTGCTCGCCCCGACCGTGCACGTGCGCACGGCCCCGGACGAGGACCTGCTGCGCGCCATCATGGCCACGCCCGTCGGCCGACCGGCGCGGCTGCCCGGCCGGCACCGGCGCGGCCTGATCGCCGCCGCCGCGGTCGCCGGGCTGGCCGCCGCCGCGTTCGCCGTGTTCGCCGCCCTGCCGGCCTCGGCGCCGGTCGGTGCCCCGCCGGCCGCGAACGCGCTGTCGATCACCGAGGACGCCGGCTACCTGGTCATCACGATCAAGGACCCGGCCGCTGACCCCGCGCGGTACCAGGCGGAGCTGCGCCGCCGCGGCCTGAACATCACGATCGAGCTCGCCCCGGCCCAGCCCGAAGACGTGGGCAAGGTCGTTTTCGCCGAGGTCGGCGACGGCGGCCGGCTGACGTACATCGAGGACCCCGGCCGCTGCACCGCCAACGGCTCCTGCGCCGTCGGGGTCCGGGTGCCGGCCGGCTTCAGCTCCTACGCCCGGATCACCTTCGGCCGCACCCCGCTGCCGGGCGAGGAGACCGAGGCCGGCTCCCAGAGCGGCGGCGATGCCAAGACCGACGCGCTGCTGGGCAAGACCGTGGCCGAGGTCCGCCGGATCGTGGCCGCGCAGGGTCGAACGCTGGACTACCGGGTCGGCTGGCAGTCGCTGGCCGCCCCGGCCGACCAGGTCCCGGGCTCGTGGAAGGTGTACCAGGCCGCGTACGGCACCGGCCACAGCATCATCGTCTGGGCGTCCGAGGACGGCACCGCACCCAGGCCGCCCGCCGGCAAGTAGGGAGCCCGCGGGCCGGTGGTGGGCCCCATCGCCGCCGCCCCTCGTGGCCTGGACCGGATGGCGTCCAGGAGTGGACCGGGCCGCTTGCACCCCGAGTAGATGTCGGGGGTTGGCGGCCCGCCGCGTCGGTGCCCTCGTGGGAATCCAGGAGTAGTGGGAGAGGCGCCCGGGGGAGTGGCCCGGCCGGGCCTGCGCTGCGGGCCCGGCCGCGCCGAGGGTGTGTGCTGCGGGTCTGTGCCGCGAAGGACTACCGTGCCAGCGCGTCCGTCAGGTCGCGCAGCATCTCCGAGGCGTCCAGCGGGTCGAGGGTGGCGAACGTGCGGGTCAGCTGCCGCGGCCGCCACGAGCCGCCCGGCGCGGTGTTGAGCCAGATGGCGCGGATGCGCTGGGTCGGGGAGATGTCCAGGGCGCCGATCGGGATGCCCGGGTCCAGGTCGGCCACGATGGCGCCGCCGTCGAGGGTGGGCTTCCACAGCCAGTTCTGCACGCCCGCGTCCATCGGCTCGCCGCGGTGCCAGCCGCGCCGCTCCAGGCCGAGCAGGGTGGTGGTTGGGTGGTCGTGGCCGCCGAAGCGCTCGAGGGTGGTCTCGCCGAGCTCGTCCGGAGTGAGGGCGTGCACGGCCCGGCCCAGCTGCGGGAAGGGCTGCAGGATCTCGTAGTCGGCGAAGACGCCCGACCACGCGGCCAGCTCCCCGGCCGTCAGCCGCACCGGGTGGACGAGCCGGACGGTGGCGTCCGGCGGCAGTGTGACCGCCTCGTCCTCGGCGTCGGCGAGCGTCAGGTCCTCGGCGACGCGGAACGTCAGCCCGTCCGCCGACCACACCAGGCGCCGGGTGATGTGGCCGACCAGGGGGTGCTCGACGAGGTAGGCGCGCAGGTCGGCGGCCGGCCAGGTGCGCTCGGTCAGCATCGCCGTCTCCAGGCGCCTGATCTGGTCGGCCGCGACCGTGCGCACGTCCTTCTTCAGGGCGGCGAACGCCTTGTACGCCTCCGGCGCCAGCCGCTGGTCGTCGCGCGCCCCCGGCTTCGGCAGGTCCTTGCGCCGGGCGCCGGAGGGGTCGGTCACGTAGGGGCGCAGCTGCTCGTCGAACCCGACGACGAACTGGCGCGGGCCGTAGTCGAGGGTCAGCGTGCCGCGGGCGTCAAGGCCGAAGTCGGGCACGAGCCGGTCGGCGAGCTGCTCGGCGCTGAGGCCCAGGCCGGCGGCGACCTCGTCGATCTTCTCGGCGGCGCGCTCCTTGAGGGCCTTGAACTTGACCCGCTGCGCGATGCCGTGCAGGTGCATCAGGGCGATGTCGGTGCCGATCTCGGCCAGGATGTCCAGGCCCGTGACGGCCTTGGCGTGGCCGCCCTCGCCGGGCCAGGCGCGGATGATCGGGGCGAGGCGCCGGACGGTGTCGTCGTCGCCGAACCAACGCAGCGCGTGCAGCGGCCACGCCTCCTTGGGCGGGGCGCCGACGCTCTGCCACGTGGTGAACATCGCCCAGGCGAACTCGGCGAGCGAGCGCGGGTCGCAGGCCTCGCGCACGATCGCCACGCCCGGGTAGACCTCGTCGGGTTTGGAGATGGCGAGCATCGTGCACACGTGCCGGGTCGCGTCGGGGCCTAGCGCGCCGGACCCGTCGGCGAGCAGGATGCGCGGCATGAGGGCCGGCTCGGCCCAGGCGGCCAGGTCGGGGATCTTGGCGGGCAGCAGCCGCAGCGGGTCGGCGCCGAGCAGCGCGGTGAGCGCCTCCCGGGCCTGCGGGCCGTGGCTGTCCTCAGCCGCTTCGAGCAGCGCGTCGCGGTGCCGGGCCGCGGCCAGGCGCAGGACGTCCTCGGCGCCGCGCCGGGCGGGGCCGGGCTTGCCGAGCGCGGCCGGGGCGAGGGCGCGGGCCGCGTAGCCGGGGTGCCGCTCGACCCACGCCAGCGTCCCGGCCCGCAGCGCCTTCAGCCGCACGGCGGTGGTGGCGAAGTGCGCCGCGACGGCCGGGCTGGCCAGCGGCAGCAGCATCCCGGTGTTGGCCGCCGGCACCTTCTCGGCGACGTGCACGGCCGCGCCGAGGGCGGCGAGCCCGTGCCGGGCGATGAGCGGCGGCAGCCAGCGGGCCGCGTCCCACACCCGGGCCGGCCGCCAGCCGGGCAGCAGGTCGGCGACCACGTCGTCCGGCGCGGTGAGCATCAGGGTCACCTGGTGCTGGCCGGCCAGGGTGCCGGCCCGGAACTGCGCGACGGCCTCCTCGATGCCGACCTCCAGCCGCCACCACGGCTCGCGCAGCACGGGCGGGACCGCCCACGCCTCCCGCTCCCCGTCGAGCCACCGCAGCTCCGGCTCGCCGTCGAACGCGAGGCCGGCCACCACGAGCGGCTTGGCCTTGGGCCCGCGGGTCGTCCACGGCGGCGAGACGAGCACCTCCGGCAGCGCGGAGGCGGGCGCCTCGGGCGCGCCGGCGCCCTCGGCGATGACCGCCTCGACGCGGGCCCGGGCGTCCGGGGCCAGGGACGGCAGCTCCTCGTCAACGACGTCCCGCGCGGTGTGGACGTGCATCCGCAGCAGGTCGGCCGCGGGCTTGTTCGCCGGGTCCGCGGCGGCGAGCACGCGCAGCGCCCGCCGCGGGAAGCGCCGCACCGCGTCGAGGGTGGCCAGCGGCACGTGCCTGCGGTCGAGCCGCTCGACCAGCGCGGCGAACGCCTCGTCGCTCGGCAGCACGGCGATCGTGGCGAGCAGCCGCTGCCGGGCCTCCACGTCGGAGTGGTCGTGGTCGAGGGAGTGCAGCAGCGCGGGCAGGACGGCGGCGCCCAGCCCGTCGACCGCCGTCGGGATGCCGGAGGCCTCGCGGCCGGCCCAGTAGATCCCGGCCCTGAGCAGCGGCTGGACGAGGGCGAGCTGCGCGGCGGTGCCGGCCGAGCGCCACATCAGCTCGGCGGCGTAGGCGTCGCCGCGGGTGGCGGCCTCGGCGCAGGCCTCGTCGACCCACGCCGCCTGCGTCGGCAGCATGAACGCCGCGGCCGCCCGCCACTTCACGGCCCCGCGCAGGGCCGACAGGGCGTCGACCGCCTGGGCGTAGACCTCGTCGGGCGCCACGGCCAGGTGGGCCCGCACCTGTCCGGCCTGCCCGGCGAAGTGCGGGAAGTATGACCACCCGGTGCCGTGCTCGGGGTTGCGGATGAGCCGCGGGGGGATCTGCCGGGCGTTGTGCCAGTGGTCGCCGGAGTCCAGGCCGGTGCTGTGGACCATCGCCTCGGCCGCGAAGACCGGGCCGCGCTCCACGATCAGGGCATCGGCCAGCCACGGGGCCTGCTCCTGGTGCGGCCAGGCCAGGTGCCGGTTGACCAGGGCTACGACCGCGCCGGCGCCCATCGCGGGCCCGCCCTCCGGGTCGGCCAGGTATGCCTCGGCCGCGGCGACGAGCTCGGGGTCGCTGTCCGGGTTGTTGAGCCGCGCCTCGATGGTCCGCTTCGCGGCGGTCAGGAGCTCGGCGCCGCGGTCGCGCTGTGGCTTGAGTGCCGGCCCGGGCGTCCCGCCCCGCCGCGGCACGAACGTCTTGTGCCAGGCCGCCGGCATCTCCAGCACGTCTTCTCGCGTCATCCCGATCCCCCCACTCGACTTGACGCCGACACCATAGCGGGACCCCCCGACAAAAAACGGCGGCGAGGAACTCTGCCTAGTTTCCTAGGACAACCGAACACGATGTGGCGCGGACCGATTGAGAGGGCCGTGGATGGGTACGCCTGACTGCAGAGTGAAAGGAGGCTCTGATGCAACCGATGACACCGTTCGCCCCGTGGTCGTGGCGTGACCCAGACCTGAACGCCCGCTACGCGGCTGGTGGCACGGCGGCGACCGACGCGTACCGCGCGGATGCTGTCGCGGACGATCGGCAGGCCAGCCTGGATCTTTCCGGGTACAAGGTCGAGGCGACCGACGGCCACATCGGGTCGATCGACGAGGCCGGCTACGAGGTGGGCTACGCCTGGCTGGTGGTGGACACCGGGCCGTGGATCTTCGGCCGCAAGGTGCTGCTGCCCGCCGGGACGGTGCGGCACGTCGACCACCAGGACCGCAAGGTGTACGTGGACCGGACGAAGCAGCAGATCAAGGATTCGCCGGAGTACGACCGGGACACCTTCCGGACCTCGCAGTACCGTCAGCAGGTGGGCGACTACTACACCTCGAGCTACGACCGGGAGCACGCGCTGCGCTAGTCGGTAGCGCGTGACGCAACCACGGCGGGACCGTTGCTTCGGCGGCGGTCCCGCTGCTGCGCGGACAGGGCGCCGAGCAGCGCCAGGGCCTGGGCCGACGGGGAGCCGGGCTCGGCGTGGTAGACGACGAGCAGCTGGCCGCCGGAGTCGCCGATGGTGAGCTTCTCGCGGCGCAGCTCCAGCGGGCCGACCTGCGGGTGCTCCATCCGCGTCGGCGCGCCGGCGAGGGGCTTGACGTCGTGGCGGGCCCACAGGCGGCGGAAGTCCTCGCTGGCCAGGGAGAGCTCGCCGACGAGCCGCTCGATGCGCGGGTCGTCGACGTCGTCGGCGATCGACGTACGGAACGCGGCCACCATACCGGCGATGGTGTGGGCCCAGTCGGGGTACAACTGCCGCTCCTGCTCGTCCAGGAACGTGTCGCGCAGCCGGTTCAGCCCGGGCCGGATGCGCGGGGAGAGGGCGGTGGCGAGCCGGTTGGCGGCGAGGACGTCGAACATGCGGCTCTCCACGAACGCCGGCAGCTCCATCACGTCCAGCAGCTGGCGGATGCCGGCCGGGACCGTCTCGCGGCGCGGGCGGCGGGCGCGCGGGCGGGCGGCGGTGAGGCCCATGAGGTACTGCGTCGCCTCCGCGTCCAGCCCGAACACCCGGGCGATCGCCTCCAGCACCTGCGGCGACGGGTTGCGGTCGCGGCCCTGTTCGAGGCGTAGGTAGTAGTCGGCGCTGATGCCGGCGAGGGTGGCGACCTCCTCGCGGCGCAGGCCGGGCGTGCGGCGCACCCCGACGACCCGCAGCCCCGCGTCGGCCGGGTCGATCAGCTCGCGGCGCGCCCGCAGGTACTCCCCGAGCGCGTTGGACCTGGCAACCACGCTCCCCAGCCTACGGTCGCCGCCGGCGCGGCATCCTGGTCCTAGCACTCCCAGGAACCACACGGCGCTGCCAGTGCCGGCCGGGCCGGAGCAGGGTTGAGGTATGACGAATCTTCCTGGCGGCACGTACCGGACCGGCGACCTCGACCTCACCCGCTTCGGGTACGGCGCGATGCAGCTGGCGGGCCCCGGGGTCTTCGGCCCGCCGAAGGACCGCGCGGAGGCGGTGCGCGTGCTGCGGGCCGCGGTCGAGCTCGGCATCACCCACATCGACACCGCGGACTTCTACGGCCCGCACGTCACCAACGAGATCATCCGGGAGGCGCTGGCGCCGTACCCGCCGCAGGTGCACATCGTGACCAAGGTCGGGGCGCGCCGGGACGAACAGGGCGGGTGGCCGCACGCCCGGACGCCGGCGGAGCTGCGTGCGCAGGTGCACGACAACCTGCGCAACCTCGGCCTGGACGCGCTCGACGTGGTGAACCTGCGGGTGGGCGGGCTGGAGGAGGCGGAGCCGGGCTCGATCGCCGAGCAGTTCGGTGCGCTCGCGGAGCTGCGCTCGCAGGGCCTGATCCGGCACCTGGGGCTCAGCACGGTCAACGCGGAGCAGCTGGCGGAGGCGCAGGCGATCGCCCCGGTGGTGTGCGTGCAGAACATGTACAACGTCGCCCGGCGCGGCGACGACGCGCTCGTGGAGCTGACGGCGGCGCAGGGGATCGCCTATGTGCCGTACTTTCCGCTGGGTGGCTTTTCGCCCTTGCAGTCCGAGACGCTGCACGCGGTGGCGAAGGAACTGGACAGCTCGCCGCTGTCCGTGGCGCTGGCGTGGCTGCTGCAGCGCTCGCCGAACATCTTGCTCATCGCGGGTACGTCGTCGGAGGCCCACTTGCGGGAGAATGTGGCCGGGGCGGGGCTGCGACTGCCGGCCGGCACGGTGGCGGAGCTGGACGCGATCGGGGCGTAACACCCGGCGGGGAGGTTACCGGGCGGGACGCTTGCCCTGAGACAAGTAACGTTGGGTATATTGTTCCGCGCCGGTGCTCGCCGAGATTCACGCTCGCCGCGGCCGCGCCGTGCTCCTGGCACAGCGCGGTGGACGGAGAGGACGATGGGCAGTGTGCTGGTCGCGGAGCGTTCCGTCGAGCGGGACGCTCTTGACGAGGTGCAGGTCCGGGTGGCCCTGCGCGGGCTCGTCGATCTCGACACCCAGCCGATCCTGCGGGCGGCACTCGACCGGGCCATGGCCGAGCCGGGCGTCCGGCGGGTCGTCGTGGACATGCGGGACCTGACGCTGCTGGACTCCACCGGCATCGCGACGCTGGTGGCCGCCTACCGCGCGGGCGCGGCCGCCGGCGTCACCGTGCGGGTGGTCAACCCGGAGGGTGTGGTCCGCCGCGTCCTGGAGATCACGGGTGTACTGCAGACCCTGGGTGGCTGACCGCGCCGCTACGGCAGCTGGGCGGTCAGCCCGGCCGCCAGGACCTCGGCCTGCACGTCGGTGACCTCCTCGCCGTAGTCGCGCACCAGGTCGGCCCTCGTGTAGACGATGTGCCCGTCCGCGTCGGTGGCCTGCGGCACGAGCCGCACGCCGCCGTCGGCCACGGCCAGGGCGGGATCGGCGTCGGTGGACTGCGCGAGCGCGCGGATGTCGTCGGCGGTAATCGTCGTCGTCATGCGCTGAGGCTGCCCGGGTCGCCCGGCGGGCAAACATCGGGGAGCCGGTGGTCAGCCGGAGACCGTGGCGGGTTGCCGCCTGTCCTGGGCCTCGAGCTCGCGTTCCAGCTCGTCGAGGGCGCTGCGCAGCGCGGCCAGCTGCTTCTGCACGTCCGTGGCGGTCCGCGGCGGCGCCTTCTCCGCCTGGTGGGCCTCCTGCAGCGCGGTCAGCACCACGCCGACGAGGAGGTTCGTGAGCAGGTACGACGCGGCGATCATGTACGACAGGTAGTACACGATGCCCCAGTCGGTCACCGCCCGCCCGGCCTCCAGCGTGTCGGTGATCCCGTCGAGGGACAGCAGCAGGAACAGCGTCAGCATGGCCTGGCCGACCGTGCCGTACTTCTCCGGGTAGGCGTGGCCGAACACCATCCAGCCGACCATCGCGTAGCCGTACAGCACCAGCATCGTGATGAGCAGGAAGCTGCCCAGCCCCGGCAGGCTGCGCCGGATCCCGACGAGGATCACCCGCAGGCTCGGGAACAGGCGGAACGCCCGCACGATCCGCGCCAGGCGCAGCAGCCGCAGCAGGGTCACGTTCTCCCGCACGCCGGGCACCAGCGGCGCCAGCACGATCGCCAGGTCGAACAGGTTCCACCGGTCCCGGAAGAACCCGCCCCCGCGCGGCAGGTGCGCGCCGAAGCGCACCAGCAGTTCCACGGTGAAGCAGCCGAGGAACGCGTACTCCAGCACGTGGAAGGCCGGCCCGGCGGCATCGACGGCGCGGCGGTACGTCTCCAGCCCCAGCGTCATCGCGTTGAGCACGATTACGGTGAACGACGCGGCGTTGAACCACGGGGCGGCGACCAGCGCACGGCATCGGGCCGCGAGCCGGCCCGCCGTTGTCGGCGAGCTCTGCACGGGGCGGGAGCCTACACGGTCACCGATATCTGCCGGCGTCCGCGCCTCGGCGGGCGAGCGGGTTCAGGGGTCGCGGCCGGATACTGGGCGCCATGCGTGTGCTGTTCACCGCGGTACCGATATATGGGCATTTGTTGCCGTTACTGCCGCTGGCCGAGGCGGTCGTCGCGGCCGGGGACGAGGCCGCTGTCGCCGCGCCGGCGTCGATGGCGCAGCTGGCCGGCGGGGTGCCGGCCATCGCCGGCGGGCCCGAGCCGCAGGAGCTGCTGGCCGAGAACGACCGGCGCACCGGGGGCGCCGACATGGCCGACACGCGCGACATCTTCCCCGTGGCGTCGTTCTTCGCCGGGGCGCGGGTCGACCTGACGTACGACGTCGCCCTGGCGCAGGCGAAGGACTTCGGCCCCGACGTGATCGTCGCCGAGGAGTACGACGCGGTGGGCCCGATGGTGGCCGCGGCGCTTCGATTACCCCTGGTCCGGCACGGCATCGGGCTGCCGGTCTCGCCGCCGCCGCTCGGGCCGGCCATGCGGGAGCTGCTGGCCCCGCGCTACGCCGGGCGCGGCCTGGCTCCGGCCCGCCGGGTGGCGCTGGTGGACCCGTGGCCGCCGGCGCTGCAGTATCCACAGTGGACCCCGGCCGCGGACCGGCTGCCGATCCGGCCGCGGGCCTATGCCGGTCCGCTGCCGGTCGAGCCGCCGCTGCCGCCGCCCGGGCCGGCGCCTCGCGTGCTCGTCACGCTCGGCACGGTACTGCTGGATCCCGCGATGCTCGAAGCGCTCGTGGGCGCGGTGGCCGAACTGTCCGATGTGGACGTCCTCGCCGTGGTGCCGCCCGGGTTGCCCGTCCCGCCCGCGGACGGGCGGGCCAACGTGCGGTTCGCGGGCTTCGTGCCCATGGCCCGGCTGCTGGACACCGGCGTGTCGGCCGTGGTGGCCGCGGGCGGCGCCGGGACCGTGCTGGCCGCGCTCGGGCGAGGCATCCCGATGGTGCTGTGGCCGAAGGGGGCCGAGAAGCCGATGAACGCCGAGCGGGTCGCCGCGGCCGGCGCCGGCATCGCGGTCGACGCGCCGGGAGGGGCCGCCGAGGCGGTCCGCAAGGTGCTCACCGACGGCTCGTACCGCGCCGGCGCCGGCCGCATCGCCGAGCAGATCCGGCAGGCGCCGGAGCCCGCCGAGGTCTGGTCGCGGCTGCGGGACCGCATCCGGTGACGGGCAGGGCCCCGGCCGCGGCGGGGGCCCTGCCGGGGGTCAGGCCGGCACCTTGTCCAGGAAGCCGTGCACGGCGCTGATGCGGTCCTCGGCGATGACGACGACGTCGAAGCCGATCACGATCGGCTCGCCGCCCTGCGGGCCGAGGTGCCAGCCGAACCGGGCCACGTCGTGGTGGGTGTCGACCGGGCCGGCCGGGGTGAACTGCAGGCCGGCGAACTGGGCCTGGGCGGTGGCGATGAGGGCGTCGATCTCGTCCCGGCCGGTCACCGCGGCCAGGGGGTCGGTGTAGCGGGCGCCGGGCGCGAACACGTCCTCGACCAGCTTGCGCCGGGCGGCGGCGTCGGTGGTGTTCCAGGCGGCGATGTACTTCTCGACGAGCTCCATGGCGGGTGGTCCTTCCGGTGTGTCGCGTTCTCTGACGCACCGGACGCTACGGATCTTCGCCGCCCGCGGAATCGGTATCGCTTCGGTAATGGTGCGGTACCTCGCCGAGCAGCCGCGCCAATTCCCGCGCGGACAGCGCCGGGTTGGCGGCCGCGGCCTCGCGCAGCGAGGGGTCCGGCCCGGCCAGGAGCCCGAGGAGCCGGTCGCGGGGCAGGTTGGGGTTGGCGGCCGCGGCAGCCGGTGCAGCACCGGGGCCGGCAGGTCGTGCAGGGCGGCGCAGCGGCGGACCTCGGCGTCGAGGTCCCGGGCCAGCAGCAGGCGGACGGCGAGCGGGACGTGGCGGTTGCGCCCGAGCGCGGCGCGCACGGCGGGCTCCGCGTCGCGGGCCAGCGCGGCGTAGACGCCGGCCGGCAGCGGCGGCGCCGTCACCGGGTGCGGGCGGAACACGTCGATCCAGGAGCCGGGCCAGCCCGCCACCTCGGCCCGCACCGCCGGGTCGGGGTCCGCGGCCAGCGCCCGCCGGATGTCCTCGGGCGTGGACGGATGGGCGGCCAGGCGCCGGCGGGCCTGCAGGTCGCCGGTGTCGGCCAGCACCGACGCCACCTCCGGCGGGAGGGCCTCCCGCCCGAGCAGGGGGTGGGCGAGGGCGGGATCGGCGGCCAGCCGCAACAGCAGCGGGACGGGCGCCGCCGGGTTGCGTGCCAGCCCGGACAGCACCGCCGGGTCATCGGTCCGGTCACTCATCGGCCTGATCATGTCAATCTTGTACCCGTGGTCAGCGGGCCGGTACGCTGCCGTGCACAGTCCCGGCTCGGCGGCCGGGCCTGGACCACTGTCGGTGACGGCACACCGGCCCTGATGCTGTGTGTAAAGGAGCGTCGTCGTGCCGTCCAAGCGGGATGTCTGGTATCGGGCGATCGCCGTGGTCGTCGTCGCGCTGGCCGCGGTCGTGGCCATCGTGTTCGTCAGCAGCGGCGGTGACAAGGGCGGTACCGATGCGGTGCCCGTGGCTGACGTGGGATCCGGGCCCGTCGACCGCGAGTTCGCCATCACGATCACCAACCGCGCGGCGACGCCGCCGACCAGCCGGGTCGAGATCCCCATGGGCAGCACGATCCGGATCACGGTCACCTCGGACGTGGCCGACGAGCTGCACGTGCACGGGTACGACCGCAAGGCCGTACTCACGCCCGGCGTGCCGGCCTCGGTGGCGTTCCGGGCCGGCACGGCCGGGTTGTTCGAGGTCGAGACCCACGTCAGCGACCTGGTCCTGATGCAGCTGGTGGTTCGCTGACGCGATCCGTTTGAGCCTGTCGTACCGGGGAATGCGGGCGGCATGCGCAGGCTGCTGCTCAGGCTCGAAGATGCCCGCCCGCTCGACCGGATCGCCGGGGTGCTCGGCCGCGCCGCGGGCGCGACCGTCGCCCGGGGCAGGCTCGGGCCGGCGCTGCACGGCTCCTGGTTCGGTCACCCGCTGCACCCGGCGGTCGTGCAGTTCCCCATCGGGGCGTGGTTGAGCGCCGCGGTCCTCGACGCCCTGCCCGAGCGCGACGACCCGGCGATCCGTCGGGCCACCACCGTGCTGCTCGGCGCGGGCACCGCGGCCGCGCTGCCGGCCGTCGCCACCGGCGGCTCCGACTTCACCGCCCTGACGGCGCGCCAGCGGCGGGTCGCGGTCGTGCACGCCGCCGCCAACGTGGTCGCCGTGAAGCTCTTCGCCGTCTCCGTGCTCGCCCGGATGGGTGGGGCCCACCGGGCCGGGCGGCTGCTGTCCCTGGCCGGGCTGGGCCTGGCCGGGGCGAGCGCCTACCTGGGTGGCCATCTGGCCTACTCCCAGGGCGCCGGGGTCGAGGCCACCCTCCCGCCCGTGGCCGCTCGGGCGCCGGAGCCGGCCGCCGCGCGCCACTAGCCAGGGCCGGAACCGGAGCGCCGAGCGTCACCAGCGGGGGAGCCGTATGTCGTCGCAACGGATCGTCGTGGTCGGGGCATCCGGCAACGCCGGGACCGCGCTGCTGCGCCGGCTGAGCGCGGACGGCTCGGCCGAGCTCGTCGGGGTCTCGCGGCGGGGGCCGGGCGGGCCGCAGTACGCGTCGATGGAATGGCACCGGTGCGACATCGGTGCGCCCGACGCCGCCGAGCGGCTGACCGGCATCTTCCGCGGCGCCTCGGCCGTGGTCCACCTCGCCTGGCAGATCCAGCCGAGCCACGACCGGGCGGCGCTGCGGCGGACCAACGTCGACGGCAGCCGGGCCGTCATCACCGCGGCCGTCGCCGCCGGCGTGGGCTGCCTCGTCGCCGCGTCGTCCGTCGGGGTGTACGCCCCGGGGCCCCAGGACCGGCCGGTGGGGGAGGACTGGCCGGCGACCGGGGTGGCGGCGTCGTCGTACAGCCGTGACAAGGTCGACCTGGAGCGCATGCTCGACCAGGTCGACGGGCGCCTGCGGGTGGTGCGCATGCGGCCCGGGCTCATCTTCCAGCACGCGGCGGGAACGGAGATCGGGCGGTACTTCCTGGGCCCGCTCGCCCCGGTCCGGCTGCTGCGCCCCGGCCGGCTGCCGCTGGTGCCCGACCACCCGTGCCTGCGCCTGCAGGCGGTGCACGCCGACGACGTGGCCGACGCCTACGCCCGCGCCATCGCCTCCGACGCGCGCGGGGCGTTCAACGTCGCCTCCGATCCGGTGCTCACCCCGCGCCTGGCGGCGGAGCTGTTCCACGGCCGGACCGTGCCGGTCCCCGGGCCGCTGCTGCGCGCCGCGGCCGCCGTGACCTGGCGGCTGCGGCTGCAACCGGTGGACGCCGGCTGGGTGCAGCTGGCCCTGTCGGCGCCGCTGATGGCCACGACCCGCGCGGAGCGGGAGCTGGGCTGGCGGCCCACCGTCGACGCCGCGGGCGCCCTGCGCGAGCTGGTCCACGGCATCGCCACCCGCGCGCACGCCGACACCCCGCCGCTGAGCGGGCGGCGGACCGCGCCGGGCCGGTTCGCGGCGCTGCTGCGCGGCCACCTGCCGGGCGTGGGCAACCCCTACTGAACCTGCGAAGGGGGATCGGCATGGCATCGGGACTCGTTCGCGGCGCGCTGGCCGGCGCGGCCGGCACCACCGCGCTGAACGCGACCACCTACCTGGACATGGCGGTGCGCGGGCGGGCGCCCAGCGACGCGCCCCAGGACCTGATCGAGAAGGCGGCCCGGGATGCCGGGCTGCGGGTGCCGGGGGAAGGCGAGACCCGCGAGCACCGGCTGCAGGGCCTCGGGCCGCTGGTCGGCATGGCCGTCGGGGTGGGCGTCGGCGCGCTCGCCGGTGCCGCGCAGGCCGCCCTGGCCCGCCGTGGGCGCCGGCTGCCGGTCGTCGTGGGTGCCGCGCTGATCGCCGCCGGGGCGATGGCGCTGGCCGACGTACCGCTGAAGCTCTTCGGCATCAGCGACCCGAGGACGTGGTCGGCCGGGGACTGGGCGGGCGACATCGTGCCGCACCTGGTGTACGGCGCGGTGACGTGGGCGTCGCTGGACGGCACCGGACCCGGGTCGTCGGTGACAACCCGGGCCCGGTGGCGGTGACGTCCGGTCCGGCTACGACCAGGAGGCCGTGGGCCAGTCGTCGCTGGACCAGTAGTGGCCGGACCAGTAGTGCCCGGACCAGTAGTGGCCCGACCAGTAGTGCCCGGACCAGTCCGGGTCCGTCCACGTCGTGGCGCCCGTCCACGGCGCGCCCGTCCAGGTCACGGCGGCCCAGGTCTTCGACGCCCACGAGGAGCCGGTCCACCCGTCGCCGGCGATCTTGTAGCCCATCCAGGTGCCGCCGGACCAGGCCGTCGCCGCGGCGCTGCGGGGCGCCCAGGCGGCCGTGTTGATCGGGCCCCAGACGGAGGCGTCGCCGCTGAGGGCCACGTTGTCGCGCACCACCCGGCTCGGGCCGCGGGCGTCGTCGAGCTTGCCGGTGCCGGAGGACTTGTTCCAGCCGTTCGCCCACGTGTTCTGCGACGTCAGCGCCGCGCCGAGGTTCAGCTCGCGCACGGCCCGGCCCGCGGCGAGGCCGGAGACGTTGCTGGCGGAGGTGGTCAGCACGGTCTTGACCTGGTCCGGGGGCAGCGTCGGGCGGGCCTGCAGCAGCAGCGCGACCGCCGCCGAGGTGACCGCCGCCGCCTGCGAGCTGCCGCTGCCGCGCAGCAGCGTCGTGCCGACCTTCGCCGACGGGTAGGACAGGTCCACATTGGACCCCGGGTCGGCCAGCGAGACGATCGACTCGCCCGGCGCGATGAGGTCGATGTTGCGGTTGTAGCCGCCGATCGTCGAGAACGACGCGAAGTCGTCGTCGGCGGTGGTGGCCGTGCCCCTGGTCGTGGCCGCGCCGACCGCGATGACGGCCGGGTCGCTGGCCGGGTCGGTGACGGTGAGGTCGCTGTTGCCCTCGTTGCCGGCCGCGGCCACGACCACGATGCCCTTCATCCAGGCCTGCTCGACCGCGAACTGCACCGGGTCGGTCCACGAGTTCGGCGTGCCGCCGGTGCCGTAGGACAGGTTGATGACCCGGATCGGGTTCGCCGGGTCGTCGTTGCGGTGCGCCACGACCCAGTCGATCGCGGCGATCATCTGCGACACGTCGACCGCGCCGTTGGACGTGCCGACCTTGATCGACGTCAGCTTGGCCTTGGGCGCGAGCCCGACCGTGCCGGTGCTCGGGTCGTTGCCGACGATGATGCCGGCCATGTGGGTGCCGTGCCCGTACGTGTCGATGTAGCGCAGGTTCGACGCCTGCGACTCGAACGACAGGTCGGGCCCGTTGACGATCTGGCTCGCCGGCAGCCCGTCGACGGGCGCGACGCCGGTGTCGATGAGCGCGACCCCGACGCCCTGGCCGGTCAGCCCGGCCGCCGCGCCCGTGGCGGCGTTGATGACGCCGCGCACCGTGGCGAGCGTGGTGCCGGTGCCGCCGTCGCCGGTGCCGAGCCAGGCGCTGGACGCCCAGCCGGCGGCGTCGCCGATGGCGTGATGGGGTGCCGCGGAGGCGCCCAGCCCGGCGACGGCGGCCGCCGCCGCGGTCACCGCGGCCAGGACGCGACGGCGCGCCGCGGACCGCCGGCGCATGGCAGATGAGGGCATGAGGACTCCGTTCCCGCCGCTGGGGTACGTTCGCGGCGCCGGGTCCCACCATGACCCGCCGTCGGGCCACCGTCACGGCCCGTGGCCCCGTTCTGCCTGCCCGGACCCCGGTTCCGCCCGACCGCCCGACGTGATGTCACGCCCCGTCCGGCGAAGCGCACCCGGTTCGCAACCGGGACGGACCCGGTCCGCGACATCGGCGCGCACGGGCGGCGGCGGTCACACGAAGCGCCACAGGTGGTCGTTGGTGCCGTTGTCGTCCCAGATGAGGACCTGAGCGCCCTGGGCCGTCGAGGCGCCGGTCACGCCGAGGACGCGGCCGCCGGCCGACTGGATGCGGAAGGAGCCGCCGGCCGTGTGCCGCAGCCGCCAGCGGCGGTCGTTGGACGCCGTGTCCGGCAGCTGCACGGCCCGCGTGCCGTTGGCCGTGCCGGCGTTCTCCACGCCCAGCACCTTGCCGCTGTTGGCGTTGCGCAGGCGCAGGTAGCCGTTCGCGTCGAGCACGGCGGTCCACAGGTGGTCGGCGGTGCCGTTGTCGGCCCACTGGATGACCAGGGCGCCGTCGGCGGTGGACATGTTCGTCACGCCCAGCAGCAGGCCGCTGCCCAGGTTCTGGATGCGGCGGGCGCCGTTGGGCACGAGGCGCCAGAGGTTGTCGGCGCCGCCGTCGTCCGGGGACTGCACGGCGAGGGCGCCGTTGGTCGTGGCGTTGCCGGCGATGCCGAGCAGCTTGCCGCTGTTGGCGTTGCGCAGCTTGTGGGTGCCGTCGCCGTTGTCCGCGAGCGTCCAGCGGTGATCCGCCGTGCCGTTGTCCGCCCACTGCAGGATCGAGGCGCCGTCCGCCGTGGACATGCCCGCCACGCCCAGGACCTTGGCGCTGTTACGGTTGCGCAGGCGCAGGGACGTACCGTCGGCCAGAAGCTCCCAGTCGTGGTCCGCGGTGCCGCTGTCGGTCCACTGCAGCGCCAGGCCGCCGTCCGCCGTGGACATGTTCTGCACGCCGAGGACCAGGCCGCTGGCCGCGTTCACCAGCCGGAAGGTCGGGGCGCCGCCGGTGCTCCAGTAGACGGTGTAGTTGAAGCCCTGGGCGTCGTGGAACGGGCCGAGGGGGACCGTGGTGCCGTCGGCGGTGGCGCTGAACGCGAGGGCCGTCGTGCTCGTGCGGGCGACCGATGACGTGGTCAGCGTGGGCAGCGCCGGCAGGGCGGTGTTGCCGTAGTTGCCGGCCAGCACGACCGGGCCGTAGGTCAGCGCGACCACGTTCGGGTTGTCGTTGGCCGGGCGCGTGACGACCTGCATCGGCAGCCGGACCGTGACCGTGTCGCCGGACGTCCAGGCGCGGGTCAGGGTGGCGTACGTGCCGGGCGTGGCGGCGATCGGCTGCACGGTCCCGTTGACGGCCACGCTCGCGCCGGTGGCCCACGCCGGGATGCGGATGCGCATGGACCAGGAGCCGGCGACGCTGCCGGTCACCTGCAGCGTGACCAGCTCCGAGGCGGGGTAGGCGGTCGTCTGGGTCACCGTGATCCCGCGCTGGGTCCAGCTCAGCACCGACGGCGCGAACAGGTTCACGGTCAGCGTGGTGCCGTCGTAGAAGTAGATCGAGTCGGCGAGCTTGGTGTTGGTCTCCACGCCGGTGCCCTGGCAGCACCAGAAGGTCGTGTAGTCGGTGCTCCACGTGCCGCCGCCCCAGGCCGGGCCGACGCCGCGGCGGCCGCCCGCGACCAGCGGGGTGAAGTAGGTGACGTGGCCGTGCGGGTCGGCCGGGTTCTGCGCGCCGATGAGGTGGTTGAGCAGGGTCAGCTCGTAGAAGTCGAAGTACGCGGCGCGGCCCGGGTCGAGCAGCCACAGCTCGCGGGTCAGCTTGAGCATGTTGTAGCTGTTGCACTGCTCGCAGGTGTCGTTGGTGAGGTACGCCGCGATCGCGTTCGGGGCGCGGAAGTGCTCGGCCTGGCTGTTGCCGCCGATGGCGTAGGTGTGGGCGCCGGTCGTGATGGTCCACGCGTTGGCGGCGATGTCGCGGTAGCGGGTGGTGCCCGTCGCCTTGTACTCCCGCGCGGCGCCGATCCACTTCGGCACCTGGGTGTTGGCGTGCAGGCCGTCGAGCCGGTCGGTGCCGGCGGCGAGCGGGTCGAAGACGGCGGCGTGGTCGAACCGCTGGGCCACGGTGAGCCAGCGGGCGTCGCCGGTCTGCTGGTACAGGTCGGCCAGGACCGCGTTCATGCCGCCGAACTCGGTGTTGAGCACGCTCTGCTGCTGCGCCTGGCTGAGCCGGCCGGTGCGCGCGTCGACCCAGCCCGCGAGCGCCAGCAGCACGTCGCGGGCCTGGGTGCTGCCGAGGTACCGCCAGGCGTCGAGCAGGCCAGCGAGGGTCTTGTGGACGCAGTACCACGGGACGTTGCCGTTGTTGAGGGTGCCCGCCTCGAGGCTGGTGAAGTCCGACTCGGGGAACCCGGAAAGGTACCCGGCGCCGAACCCGGCGGCGGCGTTGTTGGCCTGACAGGCCGCGAACCCGGCGACCATGGCGTTGGCCTTGTCCCGGCAGGTGGTGTCGCCCAGCACCGCGTAGGCCTGGGACCAGGCGGTGAGCAGGTGGCCCTGCATGTGGGAGCGGAACGGGAACGTCGGCGCGTCCCAGCCGCCGTTCGCCGCCGCGCCGTTGGTCGGCAGCTTGTGGTTGGCCCGGAAGTTGTACAGCATGCGGTCCACGTCGACGAAGCGCAGATAGGCCACGGTGCGGTCCTGGTTGTCCAGCCAGCGGCCGGGGGTCAGCCGCACCTGGCCGAGGTCGAACGGGTAGGCCGAGACGCCGATGTCGGCCCGCGCGGGGGCGGCGGCGGCCCCGGCGGTCGCGGTGGCGGCCAGCGGTGCCGCGGTGGCGGCCACGGCGACGGCGCCGCCGGCCTGCAGCAGCAGGCGGCGGCTGACGATGGGCTGAGGCATGGGGCGGTCCCTTCAGCAACGAATGTGAGCGTTCACATCGGCCTGGCGGCGACCGTGTGAGCGCTAACAAGTTTCGATGAGACTGCCAGACTCGCCCCGGCACGGCAAGGGGGCGGCGCCCACCGGCGCCGCCCCCTTTTGTCCCGCGACCGATGTCAGCTCAGGGCGTCCTTGACGTCGTGCGCGGCATCCTTGAGCTCGTCGCCGGCCTGCTTCACGTTGGCCGCGTCCTGGTCGGCGCGGCCCTCGGCGCGCAGCTCCTCATCGCCGGTGGCCGTGCCGTAGTGCTCCTTGGCCTCGCCCTTGAGCTCTTCCGCCTTGTGCTCGACCTTGTCTTCGAAACTCATCGCCGTCTCCCAGGACCGTTCGGGCGCCGCGGCGCGGAAGGGCGACGCGGTCGACTTCCGGATGCCCAGCCGCGGCCCGCCCGAAACCGCGGGGCTCAGGACATCGGCATGACCCGGGCGACCCGGATGGACGTGCCGTTCGCGCCGGCGGCCGGGTAGGCGGCGCTGCCGTCCGCATAGGCCTTGAACGCCTGGTAGTTGTGGTCCCGCACGCCGATGGTGAAGCGCTCGCCGACCGCCTTGCCGGTGCCGGAGTCGTACGCCTGGGCCGCCATCGCCCCGCCGGCCTCCCACGCCAGCAGCATCCGGCCGGCCCCGTAGGCGACCAGGTGCGGATGGCTCGTGGCGGCGCCGGTGCGCACCGTCGCGTCGGAGGCGCCCGAGCCGAAGTGCTCCAGCCGGGCCTGCCCGCCCTGGCTCCAGGCGGTCCAGTACCCGGATCCCTTGGCCAGCACCAGGTCGCCGCCGAACAGTGTGCCGTCGCACGTTCCCGTGGCGATCGTGCGGTACGGATGCGGCTGCGCGACGCGGCAGGAGTTGTCGGTGGCGCAGGCCATCACGAAGTGCCCCGTGCGCGGGTCCCACACGATCCGGGTGCCCCAGCTGTGGCTGCACCCGACCTCGAAGGCGTCCCGGTGCCCGGCGACCAGCCCGCCGCCGGCGTCGACCACCTGCATCCGGTCGCCCTCGTGGATGTCGACGCAGGCGCCGTTCTGCACCGTGATGGCGACGCCGAAGTACGCCGCGTAGTTGCTGCCGTCGGTGGCCAGCCGCCCGTGGTGCTGGTACCACCACACGAACCGGGCCCCGTTGTCGTACCCGCCCAGGCTCGAGGTCAGGTTCGTCACCTGCCGCTGCCAGACCTGCCGCCCGGCGTTGTCGAACCGCACCATGTACATCGTGTTGCACGGGCTCGACGACCCGCCGCACAGCGGCCCGTCGTGGCAGGTGCCCTTGCGGGTCAGCAGCAGCACCCCGCCGTTCGCGTCGGCCTGCACGTCCTGCAGGTCGGTGCCCTCGAAGCTGCTCGGCGTCCCCGCGAGATGGTCGTCGCAGTCGAGGCGGCCGAGGTACACCTTCCCGTTCGTGCCGAGCCAGGCCAGCCACGACCCGCCGCCGGGCGCGGCCGCGACGGCCATCGGCAGCGGGTCGGTGTCGTTCTCGTGGCCGTAACCGGTCACGGCCACGCCGACGTTGACGTCCGTCACCTTCACCACGGGCGCCGGGCCGGCGGGCCGCGCGCACGCGCCGCTCGTCGTCGCCCGGGCACTCACCGAGCCGCTGGGTGCCGCACCCGCACCCGCGCTCCCGCTCGCGCCGGCCGGGCCGAGGCCGGCGTCCCCGTCCGGCGCCGCACCGACCGACTTGCCGGTGGCCACCGCGGCGGCCACGCCCAGCGCCGCGAGCAGCGCGATAGCGGCCAGCCCCACGATGACGAACCGCCGGCGCTTGCGGCGTTCCAAGTCCATGCGGCCGGACTATAGGCCAGCAATGTGGCCGGTCCCGCACCCGGCGGACCGGCGAAAGCGAAACTTCAGCACCCGCTAATCGAATGTGACATGTCACACCGCGCGGCTCACCGCAGTTGGTGGTCGTCGCCGTAGACCGTGACCTTCACGGGCGGGTCGAGGCGGTACCGGTCGTCGTCCACGAGGTCCCGCAGCGCCTTGACGCGGTCGGCCGACTCGGCCCACGCCGCGGCGGTATCCCTGTCGTGCGGGTGGCGCAGCGTGTCCTTGCGCACGTCGAGGAACACGCCCAGCCAGCGCCGCTCCGCCACGCCGCCCGCCGGGTCGCCGCCGGCCCGCCCGGTCGCGCGGGCGATGAGTGCCGGCAGGCCGTCCGGGTCGTCGCCGGTGCCGTGCTGCACCGCGCTGTCGTAGAGCACGGCCACGCCGAGCGGGGTGCGGATGCCCAGCCGCCGGGCCGTGCGCAGGGCCGGGGTGAAGTACAGCCGGTCGGCGAGGTCGTCCTGGGCCTGGCGGAACTTCGGGTCGGACGCCGCGGCGGCCCAGTCGCCCGCGAAGCCCGGCAGGCCGCCGGTGCCGGCGCTGCCGCCCGCGGCCAGCTCGCGCAGCCGGGGCAGGTGCCGGGCCAGGCGGTTGCCGGGGACCTGGGCCGTGTAGGACTCGACCAAGGTGCTGACCTCGGTGCTGCTCGTGGTGAAGCCGATGGTGCCGCACGTGTAGCCGCGGCCGTCGCCGAGCGCCTCGACCGCGTCGTAGTGCGGGGCCGCGTCGCTGTGCTCGAAGACCGCGACGAGCTCGTCGGCCACGTGCCGCTGGGCCGCGCTCAGCGCGACCTCGGACGGGCCGTGACCGGCATCCGGCCACGGCTCGCCGCCGCACGCCGTCAGCAGCAGTACCGCAAGCAGCATCAGCGAACGTCGCATCGAATGGCTCCTACCCGGGTACGTGACGGATCATGCGATACCACTGCGGCTCTCTTATGGTCGGAAATGTGAACGAGCAGCCTGTCGGGAAGTCACCTGAGCCAGACGAGCATGCGGAGACCGTCGTCCTGCGCAACGCCCGGCAGTTGCCGCCGCCCGTCTTCGTCGACCCGAGCGGGGCGCGGCGCCGGCGGGTGCGGTGGATCGTCTACACCGTCGGCGTCGTCATCCTGGCCGCGCTGCTGGCGCTGTGGCTCACCCAGTTCCTGGGCGCCGCCGAACCGCCGGCCGTCGATCACGCCGCGGCCTGGCGATGACGGTGTACCGCTCGGCGCACTCCGGCGCCGACCAGGCCACCACCGGCCACATCCCGGCCGTCCGGCGGCGGCGCACGGCGCTGCGCCTGCTGCTCGCCCTGATCGTCGCGGCCCTGCTGGCCAACCTGCTGCTCGTCGAGGCGTACACCAACAGCAGCTTCGCCCCCGACCACCAGGCCGCCTCGGGCCGCGCGGGGGCCGCCGTGCCCGCCGAGATCCGCGACGGCGGCCCGATCATCGACGCCACCGGCGGGCAGCCGCGCTCGCTACGGGTGCCCGACCGCACGATCGCGCTGACCTTCGACGACGGGCCCGATCCACAGTGGACCCCGCGGGTGCTCGCGGTGCTGGGCCGCTACGGCGTGCACGCCACGTTCTTCGTCATCGGCTCCGAGGTGGCCCGCCACCCGGACCTGACCCGGCGGCTGATCGACGAGGGGCACGAGGTCGGCGCGCACAGCTTCAGCCACCCGCAGCTGCCGGACCTGCCGCAGTGGCGGCGCACGCTGGAGTACTCGCAGACGCAGATGCTCATCGCGGAGGCGACCGGCCGCTCGACGCCGCTGCTGCGCCCGCCGTACTCCTCGTTCCCCGGCGCGCTCGGCGACGGCGACTGGGACACGGTGCGCGAGGCGGGCGCGCAGGGGTACGTCACCGTCCTCAACGACCTCGACAGCCGCGACTGGGCGAAGCCGGGCGTCGACAAGATCCTGCAGAACGCGACCCCGGAGGGCCAGGCGGGCGCGGTCGTGCTCTTCCACGACGCCGGCGGCGACCGCGCGCAGACCGTCGCCGCCCTCGACCGGCTCATCCCGCAGCTGCAGCAGCGCGGGTACCGCTTCACCACCGTCGCCGACGCGCTCGGCGGCCGGCTCGGCCCGGCCAACCCGCCCGCCCGCGCCGGCGACATCTGGCGCGGCCGCAGCCTGGCCTGGTCCATCCATATCGCCGACGCCACCTGGTGGCTGCTGTGGGGCCTGCTCCTGCTCGTCGGCGCGCTCACCCTGGCCCGGGCGCTGCTGCTGTTCCTCTTCGCGGTGCGGCACTGGCGCCGCCGCCGGGCGGCCACCTGGTCCTGGGGGCCGCCCGTCAGCGACCCGGTCACCATCGTCGTGCCCGCCTACAACGAGCGCGCCACGATCGAGCCGGCGATCCGTTCCCTGGCGCAGTCGGAGCATCCCGGCGTCGAGGTCATCCTCGTCGACGACGCGTCCTCCGACGGCACCGCCACGGCCGTCGAGGAACTCGGCCTGGACAACGTCCGCGTGGTACGGGTGCCGTCCGGCGGCAAGGCGACCGCGCTCAACACCGGCGTCGCGCTGGCCCGCCACGACATCATCGTCATGGTCGACGCCGACACCGTCGTCGCGCCCGACGCCGTGCACCGCCTCGTCCAGCCGCTCGCCGACGAGAAGGTCGGCGCGGTGGCCGGCAACGTCAAGGTCGGCAACCGGCGGGGGCTGCTCGGCAAGTGGCAGCACATCGAGTACGTCATCGGCTTCAACCTCGACCGCCGCCTCTACGACACCTTCGGCTGCATCCCGACGATCCCGGGCGCGCTCGGCGCGTTCCGGCGCCAGGCGCTGAGCGACGCCGGCGGGCTCACCGTCGACACGATCGCCGAGGACACCGACCTGACCATGGCCATCCACCGCGCCGGATGGCAGGTCGTCTACGAGGAGAACGCCCGCGCGTACACGGAGGCGCCGGCCACCCTGCGGCAGTTGTGGATGCAGCGGTACCGCTGGAGCTACGGCACCATGCAGGCGATCTGGAAGCACCGGACCGCCGTGCGCGACTCCGGCCCGTCCGGGCGGTTCGGCAGGCGCGCGCTGCCCTTCATCTCGCTGTTCAGCATTCTGCTGCCGCTGCTCGCCCCGCTGATGGACATCCTCGCCGTGTACGGCACGTTCTTCCTCGACCGCACGGAGACCCTGATCGGCTGGGCGGCGATGCTCGTCATCCACGTCGTGACCGCCGTCCTCGCCTTCCGCCTGGACCGCGAGCCCATGCGTCCGTTGTGGACATTGCCGTTGCAGCAGCTGGTGTACCGCCAGGTGATGTACCTCGTGCTCCTGCACTCGGCGATCACCGCGCTGACCGGCCGCCGGCTGCGCTGGCAGAAGCTGCGCCGCACCGGCGACCTCGACGTGGTGCCCGCGCCCGGCGCATAGCGATCCGCCTGGATGGGTACCAGATGGTGTGCCCACCGGAGGAGACCTGCTCGGCGAACGCTACCGCCTCGACGATCGCATCGCGGCCGGTGGCATGGGCGAGGTCTGGCGGGCCACCGACGTCCTGCTGGGCCGCCCCGTCGCGGTGAAGCTGCTGCACGACGACCGGTCCGGCGACCCGGAGTTCCAGGCCCGCTTCCAGCACGAGGCCCGCGCGATGGCCGCCCTGCACCACCCCGGCATCGCCGCCGTGTACGACTACGGCGAGACCGGCGAGGGCGCGTACATCGTCATGGCCTTCATCGACGGCGAGCCGCTGGACCGGCGCATCGCCTCCGGCGGCCGGCTCGACCCGGCCGCCACGATGTCCTGCGTCGCCCAGGCCGCCCGCGCCCTGCAGGCCGCCCACGAGGCCGGCATCGTGCACCGCGACGTGAAGCCCGGCAACCTCATCGTGCGGCCCGACGGCACCGTCGTGCTGGTCGACTTCGGCGTGGCCCGCTCGGCCGCCCTGGCCGCCGTCACCGCCACGAACGATGTCGTGGGCACCGCGCTGTACATCGCCCCGGAGCAGGTGTCGAAGCGGCCGATCGGCCCGGCGACCGACGTCTACGCCCTCGGCGCCGTGGCGTACCACTGCGTGGCCGGTCACCCGCCGTTCACGGGCGAGAGCCCGGTCGCGATCGCCGTGCACCATCTGAACGACGACCCGCCGCCGCTGCCGCCGGACGTCCCGTCGCCGGTCCGCCGGCTGATCGCCAGGGCGATGGACAAGGACCCGTCCCAGCGCTTCCCGTCCGCCGCCGCGCTGGCCGCCGCCGCCGACGCCGTGGCTTCCGGTGTGGATGCGCCGGCTCCGGACACGGCGGTGCTCGCCGTGCCGGAGCCTGGTTCCCGGCGCCGCACGCCGCTGCTGTGGGCGCTCGGGTTGCTGGCGGCCCTGGCCCTCGCCGTGGGCGTGCTGCTGGCCCTCCCCGGCGCCCCCTCGCACGGCCCGGCCCCCGGTCCGACCGCCCCGGTCCAGGGC
>NZ_BAAARV010000003.1:62598-63660 GCF_039532525.1 Dactylosporangium salmoneum | reverse complement strand
CGCGGCGCCGGCCCCGCCCCGGCCACCGGACGTACCGGCGTCGTGGGCACCCGCGGCGCGTCGGGCGCCCCGGCGGTCACCGTACGCCCGGCTCCGCCCGGCGGCGCCCCGGCCACCACCGGCCCGGCCCCCGAGCCGACCACGCGGCCCGCCGAGACCACGGTCGCGGCCAGCACCGCCGCGGCGACCCCCTGACGCGGCGCGAGCGCGTCAGCCGGTGGTGGCGGGCGGCGCGGCGCCGAGCATCTGCACGAGGACGTCGCGCCGTGCGCCGATCGGCGGACCTGGCAGCGGGTCGTATCCGGTGCGCTCGAGCGCCCGCAGCGCCGCCCGGCCCCCGGCGACATAGCCGCTGACGGCCCGCCGCGCCCGACCCCGCAGCGTTGACATCAGCGGCGCGCCGGCGTCCAGCCAGGCGCGGGCCCCGTTCGCTCTCGAACGCCGTCCCGCGGCCGAGTTCGTCCTCCAGCACCGCGAACCGGGCCATGTCCACCTGCGGCAGGTACGCCCCGCCCCGGCCGAAGTCCCCGGCGACGCCCCCGCAGGTGCCCGATGACCTGAAGCGCCGTGCAGACGCGGTCGGACAGCTCCACCCGCTCGGCGGTCGCGCAGCCGAACACGTGCAGCACCAGTTCCCCGATCGGGTTGGCGGACAACCGGCAGTGGGCCACCACCTGGTCGAAGGACCGGTACCGGAGAACGACCCGGTCCGTCCGCCGCCCCTCCACCAGGCGGGCCAACGGTTCGACGGGCAGCCGGCAGGCCGCTATCGTCGGCGCGAGCGCCGCGAGGATCGGGTGGCTCGCGGGCGCTCCGGCGTGCACCGCCCGCAGCTCGCGCTCGAACCGGTCGAATGCGCCGCCGCCCGGACCAGGATCATCGCCGAGGCGGCCGACCTGGTTCGCGTAGCCGTGCAGCCTGCGCAGATGCCGGCGGGTGGCGGCCGGCAGCAGGCGCGGCGCGACCGGGAAGTCCGATGGCGACCCGGTGCGTCGCACCGGTTGCGTTCCGCGCCCCCGCATGGCCGCCGCGCTACCCGTCGACGCCGCCGTCAAACGGCGG
>NZ_BAAARV010000003.1:59215-62591 GCF_039532525.1 Dactylosporangium salmoneum | reverse complement strand
CCCCCGCCCCACGCCCCGATGACCCGCTCGACTTGCCCGTTTCGGCCGGGGTGACGGGGGTAGACAGCCCATCTCACGAGAGCGACCCTCCGGGTGGTGATGCGCATGGCGCAGGCCGAGGAACGTGTGATCGTGAGGGCTCCCGCCTTGCGCCCCGGTCGACCGGCCCGCGACAACGCTGGTTTGCGGCAAAATGGTCGGTCGTCGCGGCGGTGGGTAGCCGAAGACAAGAGAGAAGCGGCAAACCTAGGAGGTGTGTCGTGGCCGAGGTTTCGCAGTATCAGAGCTTTGGCGGACACCCGGACATCGCCGAGATGCAGCAGCGCTACGAGCGGTTCGGCGCCAGCGGGCAGGCGGGCGTCATCGACGGACTGGTGTTGCTGGCCGGTGGCTGGCTGGCCATCTCACCGTGGGTGGTCGGCTTCCACACCAGCGCGCCACGCCTGGCCATCAACGACCTCATCCTCGGGATCACGATCGCGGTGCTCGCCCTGGGGCTGACGATGGCGCCGGCCCGGATGTACCGGCTGAGCTGGGCCATGGCGGCGATCGGCGTTTGGGTCATCATCTCGCCGTGGGTCGTTGAGCGTGGTGTCGCCATCACCGCCGGAACGATCGCGTCGAACGTGGCCACGGGCGCTGTGACAGTTGTGCTGGGCCTCGGCGCCGTCGGGTTGCTGATGTCGTCCAACCGGCGGGGCGGATTCGACCGCGGACGCCGCGGCATGGAGCGGCCCGGCTACGAGCGGCCCGGCGGCTACGAGCGGTCCGGCGGCTACGAGCGGTCCGGCATGAACCAGTCCGATCTGGACCGTCCCGGCATCGATCGGCGTAATCGCTAGCGATCGGCGCTGTGGGCCGCGGCTATCCGGCGGCAGAAGAAGGAGCCCGTCCGCTGCCGTGCGGGCTCCCGGGGGCCGCCGTTCGCGCGGAGTCCAGGCTGCCGGCGTCATCCGCATGCCCACGACGCGTTTGAGGCATACGGTCCGGGGCAGCGACGCCGCCATGAGCCAAGAAGGTCACCGCTCGCCGGACGCCGGTAACGGTCGCTTTCATCGGATCGCAGCGCGGATTCCCGTCGGGATGGGGCCGGAGGCGGTCGCCGTCGATCCGGCCGGGCGCACAGCGTTCGTGGCGTGCTCCCGCAGCAATGGCGTGACAGCCGTAGACCTGCGACGCTCGGCCGTACGCTGGCGGGCGGAGACCGGCCGCGAGCCCATCCCGCTCATCTTCGACGCCCCGACCGGGAGGCTGTTCACGGCGGACGCGCGATCGGACACCGTGACCGTCCTGCGCGCCGACACCGGCGAGCTGCTGGCCCGGGTGCGGGTGGGGGAGTACCCGTCGGGTCTGGGCTACCACCCGCAGCTGCGCCGGGTCTATTCGGGCGACACCGCCGCCGGCACCGTCAGCGTCGTCGACGTCGACAGCATGAAGCTGATCGGCACGATGGAGGCGGAGCTCGGCGCGGGCAGCATCGCCATCGACACGCGACGCTCCCGCGCCTACGTCGCCAACTTCATGATGGCGTCGGTCAGCGTCTTCGACGCCGAGACGCTGCAGCCCCTGGACCGCCTGCCGGTCGGGAACGGGCCGTGCAAGGTCGTGGTCAACCCGGTGACCGACCAGCTGTACGTGGCGAACTCCTTGCAGGGCACGATCGGGCGGATCGGGCTGTCGGACCATGCGGCCATCGACGAGCTGCCCGTGGAGCGAGCCCCCGTCGGGCTCAGCGTCTCCACCGACGGCCGCTGGCTGTACGTGTGCAATCGGGGCGCCGGCACCGTGAGCGTGCTGGACGCGTTCAGCGGGCGGGAGCTGCACCGGGTCCGGGTGGACGAGGCGCCCGGCGACTGCGCCGTGGACCCGGACACGGGACGGCTGCTGGTGTCGAACGCCGGGGCGGGCACCCTCACCGTCGTGGACCGGCCGTGGCTACCCGGACCGACCCCGCCCGCGCAGCATCCGCTGATCGGGCAGCGGCTGCCGGAGTTCGCGCTTCCCGACGCACACACCGGGCAGATCCGCACGACCCGCGAGTGGGCGGAGAAGAAGTACGTCATCAACTTCTTCGCCAGCTGGTGAGGCCCTTGCAACGCGGAGGCGCCGGTCATCGAGGGACTTCGCCTCCGTACCGCCCGGTCGGGGCTGGAAGTGATATCGATCAACGTATGGGAGAGCGTCGGGGCGGCCACGGAGGCGCGCAACTTCGCGGAGATCTGGGGCATCGACGGGCCGGTGCTGCTCGACGAGACCGGCGACTATGCCGCCGCGCTGGGCATCCGCGGCGTGCCGACGAACGTGCTGGTGGACGCCCGCGGAGTCGTCCGCGGGGTAGGGCTGACGGCACCCGTGGAGCTCGACGAGGCGGTGGACGCGCTGCTGGCCGAGGACTGAACGCACACCGGCCCGCGGCCGCGCTCCGGCCGCTGTTACCCGCCCGGCTGGGCGGGTAAGCAGGCACCCGATCGCCCGACTCCGCACGCCGAAGGAACCGTCATGACCACGATCACCCCGCACGAGGTAGGTCTGGACACCGCCGCGCAGGTCGCCGCCCAGCTGCGAGTCGACGCCGTGCGTTCCTCCACCAGCGCCGGCTCCGGGCATCCCACCTCCAGCATGTCGGCCGCCGACCTGCTGGCCGTGCTCGTCACCCGGCACCTGCGCTACGACTGGGACAACCCGGCGGCGGACGGCAACGACCACCTGATCTTCTCCAAGGGCCACGCCTCGCCGCTGCTGTACGCGGTGTTCAAGGCCGTCGGCGTGGTCACCGACGAGGAGCTGATGACCGGCTACCGGCGCTTCGGGCAACGCCTGGAAGGCCACCCCACCCCGGTGCTGCCCTGGGTCGACGTGGCCACCGGCTCGCTCGGCCAGGGCCTGCCCGACGGCGTCGGCGTCGCCCTGGCCGGCAAGTACCTCGACAAGCGGCCGTACCGGGTCTGGGTGCTCTGCGGCGACAGCGAGATGGCCGAAGGATCCATCTGGGAGGCCCTCGACAAGGCGTCGTACTACAAGCTGGAGAACCTGATCGTCATCGTCGACGTCAACCGGCTCGGCCAGCGCGGCGAAACCGACCTCGGCTGGAACCTCGACGCCTACGCCGCCCGCGCCGGAGCCTTCGGCGCCCGCGTGCTGACTATCGACGGCCACGACCTGGCCGCCATCGACGAGGCGCTCACCGACGCCGCGCACGGCGACGGCAGGCCCACCGTCGTCCTCGCCAGGACCGTCAAGGGCAAGGGCTTCTCCGAGGTCGAGAACCAGCCCGGCTGGCACGGCAAGCCCCTGCCCGCCGACATGGCCGGACGCGCCATCGCCGAACTCGGCGGCGAGCGCCACCTCACCGTCCGCGGCCCGCTGCCCGAGGCCG
>NZ_BAAARV010000003.1:0-59151 GCF_039532525.1 Dactylosporangium salmoneum | reverse complement strand
GCCGCCGGCGCGACACGGGCGGCCACCGCGCGGCCCGCCGAGCCGCCGGCGCCGGTCCGGTACGAACTCGGCGCGAAGGTCGCCACCCGCAAGGCCTATGGCGACGCCCTGGTCGCCCTCGGCGCCCGCGACCCGCGCGTCGTCGCCCTCGACGGCGAGGTCAGCAACTCCACCTACGCGTTCGAGTTCGCCCGCGCGTACCCCGACCGGTACTTCGAGATGTTCATCGCCGAACAGCAGCTCATCGCCGCAGCCACCGGCCTGGCCGTGCGCGGCTACCGGCCCTACGCGTCGACCTTCGCCGCCTTCCTCACCCGCGCCTACGACTTCATCCGCATGGGCGCCGTCAGCGGTGTCGACCTGCGCCTGTCCGGCTCCCACGCCGGCCTCGAGATCGGCGCCGACGGCCCGTCCCAGATGGCCTTCGAGGACCTCGCCATGTTCCGGGCGGTGCACGGGTCGACCGTGCTCTACCCTGCCGACGCCACCAGCACCGTCGCCCTCACCGACGCCATGGCCACCATCCGGGGCATCAGCTACCTGCGCACCACCCGCGGCGGCTACCCGGTGCTGTACCCCGCCGGGGAGACGTTCCCGATCGGCGGCTCCAAGACCCTGCGGGCGAGCGACCACGACCGGGTCACCCTCGTCGGAGCCGGCGTCACCCTGCACGCCTGCCTCGCCGCCGCCGACACTCTCGCCGGGGAAGGCATCCCCGCCCGTGTCATCGACGCCTACTCCGTCAAGCCCATCGACGCCGCCACCCTGGCCGCCGCGGCCGCCGCCACCGGCGGGCGGATCGTCATCGCCGAGGACCACCACCCCGAGGGCGGCCTCGGCTCCGCCGTCATCGACAGCCTCGTCACCGGCGGCATCACCGGCCTGCACGTCACCCACCTCGCCGTGCGCGACATGCCCGGCTCCGGCACGAGCGAGGAACTCCTGGCCTGGGCCGGCATCGACGCCGACCACATCGCCGAGGCCGCCCGGCGCCTGCATGCCGCGCCCGCACGGAAGTGAGGGCGGTCAAGCGTCGCGGAGCCGCAGTGTCAGGAACCCGGCGAGCAGGACGCCGGCGGCCCACAGGGCGAGCACGCCGAGGCCTTGCCACGGGCCGGTCGTCAGCGAGCCCAGGGCGGTCGTCGCCTGGATCCTCAGGCCGGCGGACATCGGCGCGACCCGGTCGATGCGCCGCAGCCACCGCGGTTCGAGCGTCGGGCGCTCGAAGACCGCCCGGGTCGATGTCGGGTACCGGCCCTCGCGGAGGCTGCCGAACTGCCGCTGGACGATCGCGGTGCCAGTCGGCGAGGCGACGAACGGGCCCACCTCCACGGCCGGCGGCAGGCCGGCGATGGTGACCGTGCGGCGCGGGAGCCAGCGGCTTCCTGCTCAAGGACCTCACCGCCGAGCGGCTCTTCGACGCGGTCCGGGTCGTCGCGGCCGGCGAGGCGCTGCTCGCGCCGACCGAGACGCGCCTGACCCGAGCCCTCACGCCCGGCGGATCGGCATGTGCGTCGCAACCGGCGGCCCGCCGAGGAACGCCGCGACCAGGCCGGTGCACAGCTGCGGCTTCTCGATCAGCAGCGTGTGCGTGGCGCCCGGCACCACGGCGAGCTCGGCGTCGGGCAGCCCGCGGTAGAGCTCCAGCGTGTGCTCCAGGGAGACGGCGTCGTCGTCGCCGGTGAGCACCAGCGTCCGGCAACCCACCGCCCGCAGCTCGGCCGCGCTCAGCGCCAGGTCGCCCGCCTCGGCCGCGGCGACGATCCGCTCGATGACCGAGGTCAGGTGCCCGGGTCCGTGCGGCGACACCTCGGCGTGCTGGTCGTAGATGACCTGCGGGATGTCCGCGGGCGAGGCGGGCGGCAGCAGCACGCCGTCCTGGTGGAACGCGCCGCTGATCAGCACCAGCCGGGACACCAGGTCCGGGCGGGCCAGCGCGGCCAGCAGCGCCACCACCGCCCCGGCGCTGTAGCCGACCAGCGCCGCGGGCCCGCCCAGCACCGTCCGCAGGAACTCGATCGTGTCCGCGGCCATCAGCTGCGGGCTGAGCGGGCCGCCCGGGTCCGCGGTGTGCCCGTGCCCGCGCCGCTCCGGCAGGTACAGCCGGAACGAGCCGGCCAGCGCGTCCAGGTTGCCGTCGAAGCAGCGCGAGTCGACGATCGCGCCGTGCAGCAGCACCACCGGATCGCCCGTGCCGCGCTCGTCGTACCACGTGCGCACCCCGCCGACCTCGACGTACCGCTGCACCGCGACCTCCCCGCCGTCCGCGCCGATCATGCCGCAGCCGGGCCCTTGCCCGCAGCCCCGGTGCGGATCAGGCGGTACGGCGGCGAATCCAGAGGAAGGCGAAGGCCGACAGCAGGCCGGCCAGGACCAGGTACGCCGACAGCTCGATCCACTGGAACGGCCAGTATCTGCTGCCGGGCTGGTACGAGTACGCGAACCGCAAATGCTGGCCGGCCATGCACTCGAAGTCCTTGTCGGGCTCGCCGGTCATGCACTGGCGGGCCTGGGTGCTCGTGTACGGCGACCCGTCGGCGTTCAGCACGTCGCTGAACGACGACATCGACCAGGCGCCGGGCATGGTGTAGCCGATGATCCGCGCGCCGGTCGGGTTGATGCCGAAGCCGTCGGAGTGCGGCATCACCGAGGCGTCGAACTGGACCGTGGTGGTCACCGGCGACATGAGGTGCGCGCGCACCAGGGTCGGCACGGCGAGCTGGACCACGGCGAAGACGCCGACGACGACGGCCATGGCCGGCACGGTACGGCGCACCAGCAGGCCGGCGACGACGCCGAGCACGAACGCGAACGCGGCGTAGCCCAGCGGGACGACGTTGCGGGCGGCGAAGCTCATCGCGGCGAAGCGCTGGCCGGCGTACTGGTCGTAGCGGCTCGCGCTCCAGGTGAGCAGGAGGCTGAACAGGCCGGTGACGGCGATCGCGGCCAGGCCCATCACCACCAGCTTCACCAGGAGCCAGCGTCCCCGGGTGACGCTCTGGTTCCAGACCAGGCGGTCGGTCTTCGTCTCCAGCTCGCGGGCGATCAGCGGGGCGCCCCAGAAGGCGCCGATCAGCCCCGGGACGGCCAGCAGCAGCGCGCCGATCGCCGTGACCTGGCCCTCGTAGCGGTTGTTGAAGAGCCTCCGGGTGGTACTGCAGTCAGAGGGCAGGCAGTTGAGCACGTCGGTCGTGTAGTCGTGCCGCATGCGCACGCCGAGGAACAGCAGGTACGCCGCGAGCGCGGCCAGCGCGACCACCGCGACGAGGGCCTGGGTGCGGAATTGCCGCCAGGTCAGCCAGATCATCGGTGTGCCTCCGTCGCCATCATGTAGGCCAGCCCCACGTCCTCGAGGTCGGCGCGCTGCGCGCCGGGGATCGGCCCGTCGCAGCGCACGATCGCGTGGCCGCCGAGCGTGGTCCGTTCGGTGTGCACGACCCGCGCCCCGGCGGGCAGCGCGTCGAGGGCGGCGCCGTCGCCGGTCAGCCGGTGGTGCACGGCGAGGAGGTCGGCCACGTCCCCGGCCACCTGCACCCGCCCGCCGGCCAGCACGATGAGGTGGTCGCACACCTGCGCCAGGTCGCCGAGCAGGTGCGAAGAGAGCACGACGCTCACTCCGAGCTCCGCCACGAACTCCAGCAGGTCGTGCAGGAACGCGCGGCGGGCGATCGGGTCGAGCGAGGCCACCGGCTCGTCGAGGATGAGCAGCTCGCCGCGCTTGGCCGCGGCGACGGTCAGGGCGAGCTGGGCCCGCTGCCCGCCCGAGAGCCGCCCGGCCTTCTGCGCCGGGTCCAGGCCGAGCCGATCGATGCGGCGGTTGGCCAGGGCGGCGTCCCAGCGCGGGTTGAGCCGCGCGCCGAGGCGCAGGTGGTCGGCGACGGACAGGCCGGCGTACACCGGGGCGTCCTGGGCGACGAACCCGACCCGGGCCAGCTGGGCCGCGCCCGCCGCCGGCCGGCCGCCCAGCACCTCGATGCGCCCGGACGTCGGGGCGAGCAGCCCGCAGGTGAGGCTCAGCAGGGTGGACTTGCCGGCGCCGTTCGGGCCGACCAGGCCGACGATCCGGCCCGCCGGCACCGCGATGGTGCAGTCGGCGAGGGCGGTTTTGTGGCGGTACCGTTTGCTCAGCTGCGCCGTCTCGATGACTGGCGTCATGTGTCTCTCCCGTCTGGAGGCTTCGGCCAAAGTTCTAGCCCCCGGGCGGTCACAGCACGGTCCGCGCCGTTGTGACCGGTCTGTGACCGCGTTGCGGCTACTGTCGGCGCGATGAGGGTGCTGGTGGTCGAGGATCAGCGGCAGCTCGCCGACTCGGTCGCGCGGGTGCTGCGCCGCGAGGGCATGGCCGTCGACGTCGCCTACGACGGCGGGGCCGCGCTCGAGCGCACCGGCGTCGTCGAGTACGACGTCGTGGTGCTCGACCGGGACCTGCCCGACGTGCACGGCGACGAGGTGTGCCGGACCCTCGTGGCCCGCGAGTCGCCCAGCCGGGTGCTCATGCTCACCGCCTCCGGCACCGTCGCCCAGCGGGTCGAGGGCCTGGGCCTCGGCGCCGACGACTACCTGCCCAAGCCGTTCGCCTACGCCGAGCTCATCGCCAGAGTCCGGGCGGTCGGCCGGCGCACCCGCCCGGCGGTCCCGCCCGTGCTCGTCCACGGCGACCTGCGCCTGGACCCGGCCCAGCGGGTCGCCGCCCGGGCCGGCGCCCGGCTGCCGCTGAGCCCCAAGGAGTTCGCCGTGCTGGAGTATCTGCTCGCCGGGCGGGGCCGGGTCATCTCCGCCGAGGAGCTGCTGGACCGGGTCTGGGACGAGGCCGCCGACCCGTTCACCACCACCGTCAAGGCCACCGTGAACCGGCTGCGGGCCAAGCTCGGCGACCCGCCCCTCATCGAGACGGTCGCGCGGGCCGGGTACCGGATCTGACCATGCGCCCGTCCAACCGTCTGCGGTGGCGGCTGACGCTGCTGTACTGCGTCGTCACCCTCATCTCCGGGATCGTCCTGCTCGCCCTCGCCTCCGCCGTCAAGGTCGGCGTCGACGCCCCCGCGCCGCGCGGCACCCTCGCCCCGCCGGTCCGGCCGGAGCCGCCCGCCCGCGCGACCGGCCTGCCCGTGGAGCACATCCGCGGCGACCCCGACGGCCGGACGCTGCTCGTGCCCGGCATCGCGCTGATCCTCATGGTCCCGTTGTCGCTGGGCTTCGGCTGGTACATCGCCGGCCGCATGCTCCGCCCGGTGCGCACCATGACCGGCGCCCTGCAGCGCATCTCGGGCCGCAACGTCCACGAGCGCCTCGCCCTGCCCGGGCCGCGCGACGAGTTCAAGGACCTGGCCGACACCATCGACGGGCTGCTCGGCCGGCTGGAGACGGCGATCGACGGGCACCGGCGGTTCGTGGCCAACGCCGCGCACGAGCTGCGCACGCCGCTCACGGTCGAGCACGCCCTGCTGGAGGAGCCGCTCATCGACCGCGAGGCTTCGATCGAGTCGTACCGCGCCAACTTCGAACAACTGCTGGCGGTGAACCGGCACCGGGCGCAGCTGCTCGAATCGTTGCTGACGCTCACGGCCACCGAGTCGGCCCGCGACGGCGGCGAGCTCGTGGACCTGGACGCCCTGGTCGACGCGGCCCTGCGCGACCGGTCCGCCGACATCGCGCGGCACGACCTCACCACCGAGGTCGCGCTGCGCCCGGCCCGGCTGGTCGGCGATCCCGTGCTGGTGGCCCGGCTCGTGGCCAACCTGTGCGACAACGCGGTGCACTACAACGCGCCCGGCGGGACGATCGAGGTCGGCACGCGCACGACCGACGGCCGCGCGCGGCTCGTCGTGGCCAACACCGGGCCGGTGGTGCCGGTCGACCAGGTCGAGCGCCTCTTCGAGCCCTTCCAGCGCCTGCATCGGGTCGCCGACGACGGGCACCACGGGCTCGGGCTGTCCATCGTGCGAGCCATCGCGATCGCCCACGGCGCGCAGCTCAGCGCCTACGCCCGGGCGGGCGGCGGGCTGAGCATCGAGGTGCTGTTCCCCGAGCCGTCCTGAGCCGGGCCCGGAGTGGGAGGGCGGCACGGTCCGCGGGCGGGAGGCCGTCGCCGCGTACTGGCGGCGGCAGTGGGCCGAGATCGATCCGAGCGTGGTGCCCGTCGGGTACGAGCACGAACCCGACGGGCGGGTCGCCGTGGCCGTGCATCAGGTGGTGCGGGACACGGGCGGGAGTGTGATCGCCGATCAGATGGTCACGCACGTGTACCGCTTCGACGGCGACGCCGTGGCCGAGATGGAGATCCGTCAGTAGGTGGCCCGCGGCCGGCTCATGGCCGCGGGCCGTCGCCCGGCGACTTGAGCACCTCGTTGAGTGCGATGGCGGTGAGCACGCCGATGGTGATCGGCGTCTGCGCGCCGGTGTGCAGGCCGGCCGTGACGCCGGCGGTGACGGCGGCGGCGACGACCAAGAGCCGGACAGCGACGTGCAGCAATGTGCGGCGGCGGTCGTTTCGTGAGTTCTGCATGCTTCGAGGCAACGCCGCGACCGGTTGGTGACACCAGGCCACATTGCGTTCACACCACGCTCTCCATCATTCACACTGGGTGGGTGGAGACCGAGGGGAGCGATCTCGAATCGGCGCGGCGCGCCTTCGGAAGGTCCGTCCGGGAGCTCCGCGTGGGATCCGGGCTGTCGCAGGACGCGCTGGCCAGGCAGATCCCGTGCCACCGGACCACGGTCGCGAAGGTCGAGGCCGGCTCCATGAAGCCGACCGCCCGCTTCGCCCGCCGGGCCGACATCGTGCTGCGGGCGGGCGGCAAGATCCTGAGCGACTGGCAGCAGTACGAGGAGCGGCGCACCCGGCTCGACACGGCCCCCGCGCCCCGTAGCGCCCCCGAGCCCGCCCCGTCCGGGCCGCGCAGCATGCGGGTGGTGCGGGAGCGCACGCTGCTGGCCCGCCGCGAGACGAGCTACGACCTCACCGTCATGCGCGAGATCGAGAACCGTGGCGAGGAGGCGATCAACGCCTTCCCGATCCGCGTGCACGTCGACGCGTTCCCGAACGACGCCGCCCGCTCGCGGGAGCACCACCGGCGCCACCCCATCGTCTGGGAGGACCTGGACTTCCACGCCTGGCACGCGTCCAGCCTCGAGGACCTCGAGCTGTGGCTGCAGTCCGGGGAGCGGGGCGAGCGGGGGACCGAGCTCATGCACCGGGCCGACCAGTTGATCACCGACACCGTGGTCGAGGGCTGGATCCTGTTCCGGTCGGTCGACCACCGCGAGCCGCTGCCGCTGCACCCGGGGGACCGCGCCGTCATCGGGCACACCTACACCGTGCCCGATCCGCTGTGGGGGCCGTGGTACCAGCGGCACCTCAAGTACGACACCGGGCGGCTGGAGGTGGAACTGCGCTTTCCCCGGCGGCTCAACACCCGGGTGTGGGTGCAGCAGCTCACCGCCGGGCGGGCGGACCTGCACCCGGCCGAGCGGGTCACGCCGCACTTCGAGTCGGCCCCGCAGCAGGACTGGGCCGTCTGGTCGTGGTCGGCGACGGACCTGAGCGCGCACGACCGGTACCGCTTCGAATGGCGGTTCGCCGATGCGTCCTGACGATGGGCGGCGGCGGCCCAGCGAGGTGATGGCCGCGCTCGGCATCCTGCAGCTCGGCGACCCGAGGCTCACCACGCCCGCCCGCGAGCTGCGCTTCCCGGGCGACGAGCGGGAGGCGGCCCGGGTGCTGCAGCGGCTGTCCGGCGTCGCCGACGCCGTGTTGCGCGCGCACACCTTCAGCGCCGGCGCGATGGGTCTCGCCGCGCCGCAGATCGGCGAGCCCGTCGCCCTGGCGCTGTTCCGGCCGGCGAACGCGCCGCAGATCGTCCTCGTCAACCCCGTCGTGGCCGAGGCCTCGCCGGCCGACCCGGGGGAGTGGGAGGAGACGACGGAGGGCTGCCTGAGCTTCTTCGACTTCCGATGTCTGCTGCGGCGGCCGAAGCGGATCGTCGTGCGGTACCGGACCCCGATCGGCGAACCGCGGGAGACGGTCTTCGACGAGGGGCGCCTCGCCCGCGACGTGCTGCACGAGATCGACCACCTGGGCGGGGTGCTGTGCCTGGACCACGCCGAGCGCGGGCGCCCCTCGGCATACGTCGTCTGAGGTGTCCTGCCGCTCTCAGTGCACGGACGCGCCGATGAGCTCCCGCAGCTGTACCGCGTCGACGTCGGCCAGGGCGGCGAAGTGCCGGTCGGCCCCGGGCGCGGGACGGTGCCCGCGGACCTGGACCACGGCGCAGCCGGCCGCCGCGGCGCTGGCCACGCCGCGCGGGGAGTCCTCGACGGCGACGCAGGCCGACGCGGGCAGCTCCAGGTGGCGCATGGCGGCCAGGTAGGGGGCCGGATCGGGCTTCGGGGCGAACCCGTCGTCGCCGCAGACCACCACGTCGAAGCAGCCCGCGCCCGCCTCGGCCAGCACGTAGGCGACGAGCGTGCGGTACGTCGACGTCACCAGCCCGACGGCCAGGCCCTCGCGGCGCAGCGCGGCGAGCAGATCCCGCGCGCCGGGCAGCCAGTTCACGCCCTTGGCGTACTGCTGGCGCACCTGCTCCTCGACCCACGCCACGTCGTCGGCGAGGTCCCAGCCGGCCCAGCCGAAGCGCTCGTGCAGGTACCGCATGGCCAGGGTCGAATCGAGCCCGCTGAGGTTCTGCAGGATCTCGTCGGTCATCTCGGCGTACCGCGACCGCATGAGGCCGCCGTTGGCCGCCGCCCAGACCGGCTCGCTGTCGATCAACGTGCCGTCGAGGTCGAACAGGACCGCCGCTCGATACCCCGCCCGTTGTGACGCCACCAGCGACTCCTCGTTGAGTGCCTGCGAGATGAACCCTCGGTATGCTAACCGCGTCCGTGCCGGTTGGTGATGCACCCTGTCCGTCACCGCGGACACGACTGAGGTAACGTCGCGATGCTGGTGCACGAGGCGACCCGCGAGGCCTGACGGTCAGGCGACCCGGCCCGATGCGGTCCAGGCCGACGCGGTGATCTCGATCGGGCCGTGCGGCGGCAGCAGCGTCGCGCACCGGGCGCGCAGCGCGTCGCGGGCGGCCGTGTCCAGGCCCCTGACGTAGTCCCCGGCCGGGCCGACGCCGAGCGTGAACGGCTCCCACCAGTCGTCGAAGCCGGCGAAGGCGGTCCGGACCGTCAGGGACGTCTCCTCGACGTCGCGCAGGCCGGCCGCGGCGAACAGCTCGGCCAGGTGCCCCTCGCGGGCGCCGGCCAAGCCGGACTCGTCGTGGGCCGCCGGGTCGAGCTGGAGGGCGGCCGTCCAGAAGGTCGCCAGCGGGCCGCCGCCCCCGGCGTGGTCCCACACGCAGGCCGCGACCACGCCGTCGGGGCGGGTGACCCGGGCCATCTCCCGCAGCCCCGCCACCGGGTCGGCCATGAAGTGCACGACCAGCTGCGCCAGCGCGGCGTCGAACTCGCCGCCGGCGAACGGCAGGGCCTCGGCCGCGGCCCGCCGGATGTCCACCCCGGGAAACCGCGCCCGGGCCGCCGCGACGAACGCCTCGGACGGGTCGGCCGCGGCCACGTTGCCGGACCCTAGCCGGACGACGAGCTCGCCCGTCAGCGCGCCGGTGCCGCAGCCGACGTCCAGCGCCCGGCCGCCCGGCGCGAGCCCGGCGAACTGCGTCGCCAGCGGCTCGGAGTAGCGGCCCATGAACCGTCCGTAGGCGTCCGCGGCGACCTCGAAGCTCACGCCACCATGGTCGCATGGGCGAACGTCAGTGCAAGGGGATCCCGGTCCAGTCGCCGTCGGGGCGGGGGCCGAAGATGCGGCGGTCGGACTCCCTGATGCGCAGGTCGTTGATGCTGGCCTCGCGGCGGCGCATGAGGCCGTGCTCGTCGAACTCCCACAGTTCGTTGCCGTAGCTGCGCCACCATTGGCCGGTGGTGTCGCGGCACTCGTACTGGAACCGCACCGCGATCCGGTCGCCGGTGAACGCCCACAGCGACTTGCGCAGGGCGTAGTCCAGCTCGCGCTCCCACTTCGCGGTGAGGAAGGCGACGATCTCTGCGCGGCCGGTGACGAACGTGTCGCGGTTGCGCCAGACCGAGTCCTCCGTGTAGGCGAGGGCGACCCGCCGCGGCTCGCGGGTGTTCCAGGCGTCCTCGGCGGCCCGGACCTTGGCGTCGGCGGTCTCGCGGGTGAACGGCGGCACGGGTGGGTGCACGAGCTCCTCCATCGACGCGCTCTTCCCCGGCGGCGATGCTTTAGTCCCGCCAGGTCGCGACCCGCGCCCGGACCGCCGCCGGCCCGGAGGTCAGTTCAGCTCCGTGAGCTTCGGGATCGTCACGCCGTGGTTGCCGCAGGCGCCGGTCAGGGTCGCCCATTTCTGGACCAGCGGGCCGGCCACGACCAGGGTCAGGCCGGCGTCCTCGTCCTTGGCCGGGTCGGCGCCGGAGAGCTGGTGCAGCAGGTCGAGCACCTCGGTGCCGGCCGCGCGCAGGTCGCCGTACCTCGAGTCGGCGAACTGCTTGCGGAATGCCTGGTAGGCCTCCAGGTCGTCCGGCGACGAGGCCCTAGGGGCGCCCGGCGGGCGGGACCTGGCCGCGGCCGCGCCGTCGCGGATCTGCTCGCAGGCGGCCACCCCCGGGTCCTTGAAGATGCCCGCGGCCGGTCCGGCGCCGGTCGCGCCCGCGACGACCAGTGCGCCGCCGGTCAGGGTCACGGCCGCGGCGGCCGCGACGGTCATCCGGACGGCGGCCTGGGTGCGCCGCCTCGGCCGGACCAGCATCAGCGGCGGGGGAGAAGGCTCCTCGGCCGGCGTGGGCCAGGTGGATGGATGGCCGAACTTCTGCGGGTAGGGATCGGTCATGTATCCGGAGTCTGGCAGCGGCGGAGGCGGACTTGGCCGGTCGTTCGGTCGCTCCGGTCACCCTGCGGACCGAACAGATCCGGCCGTCCGGCTCGCCGCGTGTCGAACGCCGGTGTGGGGGCGAGGGGGTCGGGTACGTTGAACGCGTGAACATTGACCCTGGTCAAATCGGTACATTTGCGTAGGAGGCGGAATGGCGTCGCCGCAACACCGGAGTTGGCTCAACCGTGGTGGGCAGTGGCGGCTGTGCGCGCCGGGCCTGCTGCTGCGGGACACGCTCCGCGCCGCGGGGTACACCGTCTACGACCTCGGTAACGATGCCCATCTCGACCACCAGCCGCCCGAGGACCACACGCCCTACAGTGCCACCGGCTGGCCCGGCACCAGCCCGTACGGCGTGGTGATGGCGATCGACATCATGCCCCCGCCGCCCGGGCGCGGGCTGCCCTCGCTGCAGTGGCTCGGCGCCCAGCTGCACTCGGACAAGGCGGCCGGGCGCTTCCCCCCGATCAAGTACATGAACTGGGGCCCGATCGACGACAACCACGCCGTGCACTGCGGCTGGCAGCCCGGCCACACGCAGACCGGCAGCACCGACACGGGCCACATCCACATCAGCTTCCGCACCGACATGGTCGATTGGTCGGGCCCGTACAACCCGTTGAAGACCGAAACCGCAACGGAGGATGACCACGTGCTGTTCCTGGCCACCAACGCCGAAGGTAACAAGTTCTACCTGTGCGACGGCATGATCAGCCGTCCGGTGAACAACGAGCAGATCGCCCAGCTGCGCGTGCTGCGCGACGCCAAGCTGATCAACGTCGCCCTGAACGGCGGGCACTCCTCGCTGGAGTTCCCGTTCCGCAACTGGTCGGAGGCGTTCGGCGAGCTCATCGCGACCGCCACCGACCTCGCCGCGCTCTCGTCCAAAGTGGACGGACTGGCCCAGCCGGCCGGGGACGGACCGGCGCAGCCGGGCGGGGGACCGGCACAGCCGGGCGGGGACGGACCGGCGCAGCCGGGCGGGGGACCGGCACAGCCGGGCGGGGACGGACCGGCGCAGCCGGGCGGGGACGGGCCGGCAGAGCCGGCGGCGTAGGCTCCGGCGACGGCCTCGGCGGCCGCGGCCAGCAGCGCACCAGCCCGCGGCAGGAACGCCTCGCCGGCGTCGGTGAGCAGCACCCCGCGCGGCGTCCGCTCGAACAGCGCCGCGCCGAGCTGCTCCTCGAGGCTGCGGATCTGCCGGCTGAGCGAGGGCTGGGCGACCCGCAGCGCCCCGTCCGCCCGGCCGAAGTGGCGGTGCTCGGCGACGACGGTGAAGCACCGCACCAGCCGCAGGTCGCGGTCCAGGTGGTCCTTGCCCGACCAGGCTACCCGCGGCCGGGGGCATTCATCGGTTGATGGTGAAGTCCACGGGCGCGCTCACCTTGGTGCCGATGCGCGCGACGACCTGGTACTTGCCGGGCGGGGCCGGGCTCGAGGCCAGGGCGCAGCGCGGGGTGGCGCGGTAGCTGCTCCAGCTGTAGCGGTACGTCACCGCGTCCCCGACGGCGAAGGCGCGCACGTCGCTGGTCCGGGCGCTGCCGCACTCGTCCGAGGTGAACACCAGCGAGCCTTCGCGCAGCACCCGGATCTCCTGCGCGCCCGCGCCGAGGTCGCGGGAGCACCAGTCGGTGGCCTTCGAGACGATGGCGATGCTGAACGTGAACGTGCCGCCCAGCAGGCCCGGGGACGGGCTGGCCGCGACCGTGACCGTGATCTGGTCGTCGGTGCAGGGCGCCACGTTGGCCGGGGCGGGGCTGCGCGGCGTCGCCGCGGGCCCCGTCTGCTCCGGGGTGGCCGGCACGAACGACGGGGACGTGAGGTCGCCCGGGGTGGGGGTGCCCACCGTGGGGGCGGCCGTCGTCGGGCCGGGCGTCGACGTGGTCCTCGACGCCGGCTCGCTGCTCACCGCCGTCGGCGAGGAGGGCGAGCCGCCCCCCACCGCCAGCCAGACGAGCACGACGGCCACGACGACGCCGACGAGCACGATGGCACGGCGACGCCAGTACACGGATGGCGGGAGCGGTCCGACGGTCAGGCGCGGCGCCGGTCGTTGCATTCGGGCAGTTTGCCAGAACCGGTGCGCCGCTTCAGCCCCGGCACCTCGTGTCGCGCCGCTACCAGGCTTCGAGCAGGACGACGAACCGCTCGGAATCGTCCCGCCACGGAACGTGAGCGGCGCCCGGCACGACGGCCGCCTCGCCCGCCGGGAACAGTGGGGCGTACTCGGCGGCGCGGTGCGGCGGCAGCTGGATGTCGAGCTCGCCGGCCACGAGCAGCACCGGCGCCTCCACTGCGGCCAGGCCGGCGCGGACCTCGGCCGGGTCGAAGGCGCCCTCCCCGTAGTAGGCCTTCGCCGCCTCCTCGTTGCGTGGGATGGCCGGGAAGTCCGCCCGGCCGTACACGAACGGGGCGATCGCGTCCCGGTCCGCGCCCGTCGCGGCGCCGGCGTGGATGCGGTCCAGCGCGGCCGATGCGTCGGCGAACCACGGCTCGTCGCGACGGCGGTCGGCGACGGCGCGGCGGTCGTCGTCGGTGACCTCGACGGCGACCGGGCGCGGGCTCGGGGTGATCAGGGCCAGGCGCGCGACGCGGCCGGGGTGGCGCATGGCGTACAGCACGGCGATCGTCGCCCCGGCCGAGTGCGCGAGGATGTCGATCCGGTCGAGGCCGAGATGCCGACGCAGGGCCTCGACGTCGCCGACCTGGCGATCGCAGCGGTACGTCCCGGGGTCCGCCGGCGCCGCCGAGTCCCCGGTGCCGCGCAGGTCCAGCCGGACCGCCGCCCGCCGCAGCGGCAGGTCGGCCAGGTAGGACGAGTCCTGCATGGGCCCGCCTGGCAGGCAGATCAGCGGGTGCCCGGAACCGGTGCGGTGGTAGGCCAGGCGGGTGCCGTCGGGCGCGTCGAAGGTCTCCACGCGGCGATCCTATGGGCGGCGGCGAGCACCTCGGCGACCGTGACGGACAGCAGCGCCGGGTGCGGCTCGTCGCCGGGGGTGTCGCCGGTCTCCGCGGCGTAGCCGTGCCAGATGGCCACGTGCTGCGGCCGCCGGCGCGGCGGCCCCCAGCGCTGCGGCGACATGGGGCCGAAGAGGACGACGGACGGAGTGCCGTAGGCGGTGGCCAGGTGCGCGATGCCGGTGTCGCCGCTGATCACGAGCCGGGCGTGGCCGGCCAGCGCGGCCAGCTCGGCCAGGCCGGTGCGCCCGGCGAGCGCGGACTCCGGCGGCAGGCCGGCCAGGTCGGCGACCCGGCGGGCGAGCGGGGCCTCGTCGGCCGAGCCGGTGACGATGACGTCGTGCCCGTCGGCGGCCAGGGTATGGGCGACGGCGGCGAAGCGCTCCGGCGGCCAGCGGCGCCGGCCGGACCTGGCGCCCGGGTGCACCAGCGTGGCGCCGGGGCGGCCGGTGGGCGGGCGCTCGAGGGCGAGGTCGGCGGGGTCGCAGCTCAGGCCGTACCACTGCAGCAACCGGCACCACCGCAGGACCTCGTGCTCGTCCTCGCGCCACTGCGGGCCGCCGGGACCGTAGGACAGCAGGCGGGCCGGGCGAGTGGTCCACAGCAGGCGGTGCGACCGCGGGCCCGTGCCGTGCAGGTTCACCGCGATGTCCGGGCCCAGCGGCGGCAGCGGGTCGTCGAGGCCGGCGCACGGCAGCACCTCGTCGACCGCGCCGGTCAGGCCGGCCAGCGGGGCGAGCCACTCCGGCGCGGCGAGGACCAGGCGGTGCCCGGGGTAGGCCCGGCGCAGCGCCCGCAGCGCCGGGACGCCGGTGGCGAGGTCGCCCACGCCGAGGGCGCGCAGGACCAGCAGCACCGGTGGTACGAGGAGGCCGACGCCGGTCACCGGCCCGTCCCGAAGGCCGTGCCCCGCCGAACGGAGAACGGCCCGAGGGCGAGCAGGTCGACGGGGGCGGACCCGAAGAGCCCCATCGCCTCCCGGGGGGTGTCGGCCATCGGGCGCCCGGCGGGGCCCTCGGCGGCGATGCGGGCGTTGGCGGCGCAGTTGAGGGCCACCGCGCCGGCCATGGTGAGCTGCGCCGGGCCGCCGGCCGCCCGGTGGGTCCAGCGGGCGAGCTCCAGCAGTACCTCTTCCAGCCGGGTCTGCACCGGGGAGGCCAGGTCGGCGCCGGCCGTGCGGCCGTTGACCACGAGGGCCGCGGCCGGGTCGTGGAACACGGCGTTGATGCCGAGCACTCTCATGTCCGGCCCGGCTACCCCTGCTCCGGATCCGCTAACCAAATCGGTGCTGCAGCCGAACCGTTCGAACCGGCCTACTCCGAGAGCCGCCGGCGCAGGAAGCCCAGCGCGTGGCGCAGCAGCCGGGACACGTGCATCTGCGACAGCCCGATCCGCTCGGCGATGTCCGACTGGGACAGGTTGCCGTAGAAGCGCAGCGACACGATCCGCTGCTCGCGCTCGGGTAGCTGGCCGAGGAGCACCCGCAGCGACTCGTGGTAGTCCAGCGCGGCGAAGCCCGGGTCGTCGTCGCCGACCGTGTCGGCGAGGGTGACGCCGTCCTCCGGGCCGGTGGCCGGCCCGTCCAGCGAGAGCGGCCGGAACTTCTGGACGGCGCTCGCCACCTCGAGGACCTGCTCCTCGTCGACGCCGAGGTCGGCGGCGAGGTCGGCCGCGGTGGGGGAGCGGCCCAGCCGCTGGGCGAGCGGCTCGCGGGCCCGGTTCATCGCCAGCCGCAGCTCCTGCACCCGCCGGGGTATCCGGATGCCGGCCGTGCGGTCCCGGAAGTGTCGCTTGAGCTCGCCGATGATGGTCGGGGTGGCGTAGAAGCCGAACTCGACGCCGCGGGTGGCGTCGTAGCCGTCGACCGCCTTGACCAGGGCGAGCGCGGCGACCTGGGCGAGATCGGGGACGGGCTCGCCGGCGCCGCCGTAGCGGCGGGCGATGCGCTCGGCGGTCGGCAGGCAGTGCTCGATGATCTCGTCGCGGACCCGCGCGCGGGCCGGATCGTCCGGTGGGAGCGATTGCATGTGGTGCATGCGCTCGGCGACACCGGCCGGCCAGTGCCGATGGCCGGGCGGCACGGCGTCGAGGTCGACGGCGACCCGGTCCCGGTCGGCCTCGGGCCAGTCGAGCTCCTCATGGGTCCGCAGCGCCTTGGCGACGCCGGCGATCTCCAGCGTCTGCTGCACGAGGCCTTCGGCGGCGGCGACCCGAAGCGTCACGCCGCGCTCGCCGGCCCGGCGCTGGAGGTAGGTGAGGGCGTTGATCCCCGCGCCGTCGAGCAGCCGCAGCCCGGCGACGTCGAGGAAGAGGTCGTGGACCCCGTCGTCGAAGGCATCGAACACGACGCGGCGTAGGTGGGGCGCCGAGGCGTAGTCCAGGACGCCGGTCAGCTCGACGAGCCCTTCGTCCGGCCGGCGCGAAACCGTCAGCGTGAAATCCATGCGGCCCCCTCCGGCCAGGCTAGACCCCACCGGCGGAGACCGCACGCTCAGGCGTGTTCCATGACCAGAATGGCGCCGACGATCCCGGCCGATTCGCTGGTCAGGGGGGTGCAGACGACCCGCAGGGAGACGGTGCGCCCCCGGCGGTTCACGGCCTCCTGCTCGGACTCCTCGTGCTGCGACCGGCCGGTGAGCACGTCGCGGATCCCAGGGCGCAGCTGGGCGGTGGACAGGCCGATGTCGATGTTGAGGAAGTGTCGGCCGACCGCCTCGTCCGAGCGGAGTCCCCACAGGTCCTCGGCACGCCGGTTCCACACGAGAATCTGCAGCTCCCGGTCCAGCACCACGACCCCCGCCTGGAGGCTGCCGAGGATCGCGGTCATGAACGCGTTGGTGTTGTTGAGCTCGGCGGTGCGGTCGCTCAGCTCGTCGTTGATCGACTGGAGCTCGTCGTTGGTCGACTGCAGCTCCTCGTTCATCGTCTCGAGCTCCTCGTTGGTGGACTGCAGCTCCTCGTTCGTGGTCTCGAGCTCCTCGACCGTGGACTGCAGCTCCTCGTTGGTCGTCTCGAGCTCCTCGTTGGTGGACTGCAGCTCCTCGTACGCGGTCTCCAGCTGCCGGTTGGCCACCTCGAGCTCCTCGCGCAGCCGGCGCGACGCGGTGACGTCCTGGAAGACGACCACCACGCCGGCGGCGTCGGCCAGCGGGATGACCTGGACGTCGAGGTACACCTCCTCGTCCGGCCGGAGCTTGAGGGCCACGGCGTCGACGTGGGCGATCCGCCGCTCGTTCGCCGCCTGCTCGATCAGGCCGCGCAGCTCCACCGGCCGGTACGACAGGTCGAGCTCCCGGAAGGGCCGGCCGGCGTCGCGCGGAGCCAGCCCGAAGAGGGCCTCGGCCTGCCGGTTGGCCAGCGCCATGACGCCGTCGGCGGCGACCACCACCTGGGCCACGGGGCTGGCCAGGAACGCCTCGGTGCGCAGCCGGTCGAGGCCGGGCGGCTGGATCTGAGGAGCCGCGGTGGCCGGACCCCCGGCGGACAGACCGTCGGCTGGCGGCTGGGTGGCCCGCTGGAAGATCCGCCGCCGCAGGTCGATCGGCTCGAACATGGCCGAGTGGCGCAGCAGCATCTCGGCCTTGCCGAGGAACAGCACGCCGCCCGGGGCCAGGGCGAAGTGGAACCGGGAGACGATGCGGGCCTGGGTCTCGGCGTTGAAGTACATCAGGGTGTTGCGGCAGGCGAGCAGGTCGATCCGGCCGATGGGCGCGTCCTGGACCAGGTCGTTGCGCCCGAAGATGACCGACCGGCGGAGGTCCTTGCGGAAGGTGTACCGCGGGCCGATCTGCTCGAAGTACCGGCTGAGCAGGTCCGGGTCGACGTGCTCGAGCTCGCGGGCGGTGTAGGTGGCCTGCCGGGCGTGGGTGAGGGCCTCGTCGTCGACGTCGGTGGCGTAGATCTTGACCCGCTCCCGGAACTGCTCGACCCCGAGCGCCTCGGCGAGCACGATGGCCAGCGAGTAGGCCTCCTCGCCGGAGGCGCATCCGGCGCTCCACACCCGCACCGGCCCCTCGTGCCGGGCCAGGAGCCGGGGCAGCACGTCGCGGGCCAGCGTGTCCCAGGCGTCGGGGTCGCGGAAGAACCCGGTGACGTTGATCAGTATGGTGTTGAACAGCGCCGAGAACTCGTCCGGGTGGACCTGCAGGTAGTCGAGGTACTCGCTGTAGTCGGCCGGCGGGACGACGCCCAGGCGGCGGTCGACGCGGCGCATCAGGCTCGACCGCTTGTAGCCGGTGAAGTCGAAGCCGCGGGTCTCCTTGAGGTACACCAGGAGGGCCTCGAAGTCCGGATCGGTCTCGGTCACCGCAACACGCTACCGTCCGGGCGGCAGCCGCAGCGCCGCCCATACCACCTTTCCGCCCACGGTCTGCATGCTGCCCCAGGCCGCGGAGACGCCCTCGACGATCAGCAGCCCGCGCCCGGGCTCGTCGTCGTCGCCGCCGGACCGGCGCACCGGCCGCAGGCTGCCGTCGCGCACCGCGATGTGCAGATGCCGGCGGCGCAGGGCGACGCTGACGCGCATCGGCGTCCCGGCGTACTGCAGCGCGTTCGCGACGAACTCGGTCACGATCAGGGCCGCGGTGTCGGCCAGGTGCGGCACCCGCCACTGGGCGCAGGCCCGGTCGACGAGGTCCCGGGCGGCCGCCGTCGAGTCCGGATCGGGGGGCAGCGTCGCCTCCATCCGCAGCGGGCCGGGCCGCCGTGCGCGCTCGGCGACGGCCTGCGCGGCCGTGCCGAACACCGGCACCTGCCGGGCGACGCCGAGCCGCTCCAGCTGCTCGGACAGCACCGGGCTCGGGCCGATGAGCATGACTTCGGTGCCGGCCTCGGCGCCCTGCCGGGCCAGCATCGGGAACGCGGTCAGCGTGATGTCGTCGAGGGCGCACACCCCGGCCACGTCGATCAGCAGCAGATCCGGCTGGTCGGTGATCGCCTTCTGCGCGGCCCGCCGCAGGTCGGGCACCGTGGCGTAGGTCAGCGCCCCGGCCACCCGCAGCAGCGCGACCGGGAGGTCCGGCTCGTGCACGCAGCTCAGCTCGTCGGTGCTCATCGCAGCTCGTCCACCTGCTCGCCGTCCTCCAGTGCGCCGAACCGCTCGATCAGCCGGCGGATCGAGCGGCCCGCCTCGTCCGAGTCGCGGGCCGTCTCGCCGTAGCGGTCCGCGCTGTGGCCGTCGCCGCGGCCGAGGGCCGCCTCGGCCATGCGGTGGTTGAGGGCGGCCTTCTCCTCGAGGCTGCGCAGCGCCATCCACAACGCACCCTCGAGGGACGCGCCGAGCTCGTCGAGCAGCCCCGCGGCCGACCAGGCGTGCCCGACCCGGCAGCGGAACCGGTGCCCGAGCCCGGGCAGCTCGAAGAGCGCGCCGTGGCAGGTCGGGCAGCCGAAGCCGGCCGGTGCGCCGCCGATCTCGTCGGTGGTGACGTCCTCCATCGCCGCCATGGCTTCCTCCATGTCGAGCGTAGGCAGCGTAGCCTGGGCCGCCGTCCGGCGAGTGCCCGCCGACGGCAGTCCGGCGAGCAGTTCGGCGAGCGCCACGCCCATCCCGGCGGCCGGCACGGCCCGGGCCCGGGCGGCCTGGGCGGCGGCGTGCCGCGGCATCGAGGGGTACAGCGCCTCGTCCGGGTCCTGGACCAGCGCGGCGCCGCCCTGCCGGGCGATCTCGGCCAGCCCGTAGGCCCCGTCGTCGCGGTTGCCCGACAGCACGACCCCGATCGCCTCGGCGCCCCACCAGCGCGCCGCCGAGCGGAAGAGCGGGTCGACGGCCGGGCGGTGCCCGTTCTCGGCCGGGCCGCGCGACAGCCGCAGCCGGTCGGCGTTCACCAGGAGGTGGGCGTTGGGCGCGGCGACGTGGATTTGGGCCGGCTCGATCGCCATGCCGTCCGCCGCCTGTACGGCGGGCAATGGCCCCGAGCGCCGCAGGATCGGCGCCAGCGCGCTCGCGGCACCGCGGGGGATGTGCAGCACGACGCAGACGGCGGCCTCGAACCCGGCCGACAGCCCGCCGGCGAAGGCGCGCAGTGCTTCGACCCCGCCCGCGGAGGCCCCGACCACGACGAGTCCCCTCGGGCCGGTCCCGTTCGCTGCCGTTACGCCGTTCATCACCGTCGCTGATCTCGCCCGCGCCACCGGCCGGAGCGGGATACGCGAGCGACTACCCGCCGCCCGGCCGCTCAAACGAGATCCCCGTGCGGGGCCGGGCCGCGCGCCCACAGGCTGGGACGTCAGGCTTAGCCCAGGCCGTCGCCGAAGCGGAAGAGCGGGTCGGTGGTGTCGAAGGGCACGTCCGGGCGGCTCGCCTCCATCGCGGCCATCGACGAGGGCAGGTCGAACGGCAGGCGCGGCCCTCGGCCCGCGCGGCGGGCGTCCCGACGAGGGAGCCGGCCCGGGCGGGGTCCACGAACGGGTCGTCGAACAGGCCGAGCCGGAGCTTCTCGCGCGGGACAGCAGGGCCGTCTTGTCCTCGAGGTCCATTCTGGACAGCAGGTCGGCGACGCGGCGCTGCACGTCGATGGTCTTGTCCTGGTACGGAAAACATGGCCGATCCTGCGGTTCAGCGGCGAGGGGCCTCGCCGTGCAGGATCTCGATGGTGACCCGGTGGTCGCTCCAGCCCACCGCCGCCCGGGCGAGCAGGTTGGTGCCCGGCCACAGGATCTCCGCCCGGCCGACCACCACCTGGGGCAGGGCCAGGTGGCTCGGCTGAGGGAGCAGGCTCTTCAGGTTGCCCGCGGTGATGTTCATCAGCTCGCCGGTGGCGTCCTGGATGTCGTCGGGCTTCACGCGGGTGGGGTCGAGGTCGAGCATGGCGGCGGCGATGGCGGCCGCGGCGGCGAGGCCGCTGCGCAGCACGACGTGGCCCAGCCAGGCGCCCGCGATGCACACGCTCGCCGTGATCTCGGCGTCGGCCTGCGGCACCTCGGCGACGGCGGCGCTGGTGGGGCTGCTGCCCAGGTACGCCGTCCACACCTGCCAGATGATGCCGTGCAGCTGGTCGGGCGTGATGGGCGGCTCATTCCGGTCTTCCATCAGGATTCCGATTCTTCCATCAAGTCCGCGCAAATGGGGCGAATCAGGTCCCTTCGGGGCGTGGCGGCGTCGGCAGGTGAGGCCGGTTCCTGGCTGGCCACACCGAGGGCGGCCCGTTACAGGCGGAACCGGGCGACTTCGCGCTGCAGCTGGTCGGCCAGGTGGGAGAGCTGCGTGACGGTCGCGTCGGCCTCGCCCAGCGTGGCCGTCGTGGCCTGTGTGGCGTGTGCGACGGCGGCGATGTTGCCCGCGATGTCACCGGCCCCCGAGGCCGCGTCGCCGACGCTGCGGGTCATCTCGTTGGTGGTCGCGTTCTGCTCCTCCACCGCGGCGGCGATGGTGTGCTGGTAGTCGTTGATGGTCGCGATGATCCGGCTGATCTCCCCGATCGCGGCCACGGCGTTGCCGGTGTCGGCCTGGATCGCCTCGACCCGGCGCGAGATGTCGCCGGTCGCGCGGGCGGTCTCCTGGGCCAGCTCCTTGACCTCGTTGGCGACCACGGCGAAGCCCTTGCCGGACTCGCCCGCGCGGGCCGCCTCGATGGTCGCGTTGAGGGCGAGCAGGTTGGTCTGCTCGGCGATCGACGTGATGACCTTGACGACGTTGCCGATCTCCTCCGACGACGCGCCGAGCTTCGACACCGTGTCGTTCGTGGCCTGGGCGACGCCGACGGCCTCGCCGGCCACCCGGGCGGCGTCGCCGGCGTTGCGGGCGATCTCGCGGATCGACGAGCCCATGGCGTCGGCGCCGGAGGCCACCGTCTGCACGTTGTGCGACACGGCGCCGGCCGCGCCCGCGGCCACCTCGGCCTGGCGGGCCGCCTCCTGCGCATTGGCGGCGATGCGCCCGCTGACCGCGGTGAGCTGCTTGGAGCTGGCGCCGAGGGTCTGCGAGCCGCCGGTGATGGCGGTGACGGTGCCGCGCAGGCCGGCCCGGGCGTCGTTGACCGCGGCCGCCATCGCGCCGAGCTCGTCGCGGGCGTACACCTCGGCCGGCACGGTGAGGTCGGCGCCGGCCAGCGCCCGCAGCGCCGTGGACACGCTGCCGAGCTGGCGGCGCAGGATCCGGGCCACCCAGGCGCCGGCCAGCAGGGCCAGCACGAGGCCGCCGACGAGCAGCGCGGCGATGAGCGTCCGGGCGTTGTGGTACTGGTCGGTGGCCTCGGCGATGGAGGCGGACGCCTCCTTCGCCTCCAGCGCCTGGAGGTCGTCGAGCGCGGTGTTGGTCTTGTCCTCGTAGCCGGTCGAGGTCGCCACGATCTGGTCCTGGGCGGGCATGGAGAAGCCGGCCGGCGGGGCCTCCTGGAAGAGCACCACGTTGCGCAGCGTGCGGTACTGCTCCAGGGCGGTGGTGATGCGGTCCATGGCGGCCAGCCGCACCGACGAGCCGGCGGTCAGGGTCCGGTACGCGGCCGCCGCGGCGTCGACCTCGCTGTCGGCCGTCGCGACCGCTCGCCGGGAGTTCTGCGCCTCGGTCTTGACGCCGCCCGCGTTGTACAGGGCGAACATCAGCGAGTTGCGGTACATGTCCTGCAGGCCGGCGCGCAGCTTGGTGACCTGCACGGAGCTGTCGAGGTGCCGCTGCTTCATGTCGGCCAGGTCCTCGTTGAGCTTCGACATCCGGCTCAGCGACAGCAGCCCGATCACGGCCGCGACGATCGCGACGAGCAGGACCACGAGGAACGCCTTCGTGATCACCCCGCGGTCCGCCACGAGCGCAGTGAGGCCGCCCCGCCGCACGGTGACCTCGACATCCATCTGCCGCGCCATCACGATCCCTCTATTCCCGTCAGCCAGCCTTCACCGCTCCTATCGGCGGGTGGGGCCCAAGCTTGAGCGGCGGCGGGAAACCGTTCCCGGACGCGGTGCCTGCCGGACGGACCGGCCGGACGGCTCAGGCGCCCGGCTGGCCCTGCAGCGGGTACGGGATGAAGGTGCTGCGGTTCTCGTCGAGGTCCAGTCGGCCGCTGATCGGGGCGGCGGCCCGCTGCGGGCAGGTGGCCCGCTCGCAGGTCTTGCAGCCGGGGCCGATCGGCATCGCGGCCGCGGCGTCGTGCAGATCCATGCCGGTCGAGTAGACCAGCCGGCCGGCGTGCTTGATCTCGCAGCCGAGGCCGATCGCGTAGGTCTTGCCGGGCTGGCCGTAGCCGCCGTGGTGGCGGGTCACGGTGCGGGCGATCCACAGGTACCGCTGCCCGTCGGGCATCGCCGCGACCTGGGTGACCGCGCGGCCGGGGGCGCTGAACGCCTCGTAGACGTTCCACAGTGGACACGTGCCGCCGGTGCGCGAGAACGGAAAGCCCGTCGCGGACTGCCGCTTGGACAGGTTGCCGGCCCGGTCGACCCGCACGAAGGAGAACGGCACGCCCCGCGCCCGCGGCCGCTGCAGCGTGCTGAGCCGGTGGCAGACCGTCTCCCAGCCCATCGCGAAGTGCTCGGTCAGCAGGTCGATGTCGTAGCGGCGGTCCTCGGCGGCGGTCAGGAACTGCTCGTACGGCAGGATCAGCGCGGCGGCGAAGTAGTTCGCCAGCCCCACGCGGGTGAGAATCTGGGTCTGTACGTCGTCGAGGCGCTCCTCCTCGACGATCTCGTCGATCACGTCCGCGTACTCCAGCAGCGCCAGCTGCGCCGCCATCCGCATCGCCTCCTGCCCGGCCCGCAGCGACGTGGACAGGTGCAGGGTGCGGGTGTGCGGGCGGAAGCGGTGCAGCTCCCCGTCGAGGGCGTCGGCGTTCTCGAGCACGACCTGCACGTCGTGGCGCTGGGCCAGCCGGTCCTGCAGCGCGGCGCGCACCTCACCCCGGCGCAGCCGCATCCGGGCGGCGAGCGCCTCGGCCGCCTCGTCGAGTTGGGGCACGTAGTTCTGCCGCCGGTAGAAGAACTCGGTGACCTGGTCGTGCGGGCTGCGCCCGGGCTGGCCGCGGTCCCCGACGAGCTCGGTGAGCTGGTCGGCCACCTGGCGGTAGCGCCGGTGCAGGTCGATCACCGCCTCGGCGACCTCCGGCAGCCTGGAGGCGAGCTCGGTGAGGTCGCCCAGTCCGGTCCCGGCCAGCGCCTCGCGCAGCCCGGCGACCAGCTGCGGGGTCTCGTGCGGGGCGAAGACGGCCGGGTCGACGCCGAACAGCTCGGTGACCCGGATGAGCACCTGGGCGGTCAGCGGCCGCACGTCGTGCTCGATCTGGTTGAGGTAGCTGGACGAGATGCCAAGGTGCCGGGCCAGGTCGGTCTGGCTCAGCCCGCGGTCCTCGCGCAGCCGCCGCAGCCGCGCGCCGGAGAATATCTTGGCCATCACTTATAGCTATAACACAGGTGTCAATTCCCGTTTTCGCAACTTAGCAAAACCGCCCGGAAACTTCGCAGGAATTGGCTGTTTCCGTCCCTCGACCGGCCCGGATGCCCCGTGTGACGGTTGGAACCAGGCACTGGATATTGAGGGAGCACACCATGAAGGACGCAGTCGAGAAGTTGCGGCAGGAATGGGACACCGACCCGCGCTGGCGCGGGGTCGAGCGCAGCTACCGGCCGGAGGACGTGGTGCGGCTGCGCGGCGCGATTCAGGAGGAGCACACCCTGGCCCGCCACGGCGCGCAGCGGCTCTGGCAGCTGCTGCACGACGAGGACTACATCCACGCCCTCGGTGCCCTCACCGGCAACCAGGCCGTGCAGATGGTTCGGGCCGGGCTCAAGGCCATCTACCTGTCCGGCTGGCAGGTGGCGGCCGACGCCAACCTCGCCGGGCACACCTACCCGGACCAGAGCCTGTACCCGGCCAACTCGGTGCCCGCCGTCGTGCGCCGGATCAACAACGCCCTGCTGCGGGCCGCGCAGATCACCACCGCCGAGACCGGCGAGCCGGACACCGGCTGGCTGGCCCCGATCGTGGCCGACGCCGAGGCCGGCTTCGGCGGCGTGCTCAACGCGTACGAGCTGATGACCGGCATGATCGTGGCCGGCGCGGCGGGCGTGCACTGGGAGGACCAGCTGGCGTCGGAGAAGAAGTGCGGCCACCTCGGCGGCAAGGTGCTCATCCCGACCGGCCAGCACGTGCGCACCCTGCAGGCGGCCCGCCTCGCCGCCGACGTGGCCGGCGTGCCGACGATCGTCGTGGCCCGCACCGACGCCCAGGCCGCCACGCTGCTCACCACCGACGTGGACGAGCGCGACCGGCCGTTCGTCACCGGTGAGCGCACCGCCGAGGGCTTCTACCGCTTCCGCAACGGCGTCGAGGCCTGCATCGCCCGCGGCCTGGCCTATGCCCCGGCCTCCGACCTGCTGTGGATGGAGACCAGCACGCCGGACCTCGAGGTGGCCCGGTCCTTCGCCGAGGCGATCAAGCACCGGTACCCCGACCAGATGCTCGCCTACAACTGCTCGCCGTCGTTCAACTGGCGCAAGCACCTCGACGAGACGACCATCGCGAAGTTCCAGCGCGAGCTCGGCCACATGGGCTACAAGTTCCAGTTCATCACCCTGGCCGGCTTCCACGCCCTCAACTACTCGATGTTCGACCTCGCCCGCGGGTACGCCGCCGAGGGCATGCCCGCCTACGTGGCGCTGCAGGAGCGGGAGTTCGCTGCCGAGGCCGACGGCTACACCGCGGTCAAGCACCAGCGGGAGGTCGGCACCGGGTACTTCGACCTCGTCAGCACCGTGCTCAACCCGGCCGCCGAGACCACCGCGCTGCGCGGCTCAACAGAGACGGAGCAATTCTGATGCGGTACAAAATCATCGGTCCTATGCAGGATCGCTTCGACGAGGTTCTCACCGCCGGGGCGCTGGAGTTCCTGGTCGCCCTCGACGACCGCTTCGCCGCCCGCCGGGTCGCCCTGCTCGACACGCGCCGCGCCCGGCGGGCCCGCTTCGCCACCGGCCAGCTGCCGGACTTCCGGCCGGAGACCGCGCACGTGCGGGCCGACCCGGCGTGGCGCGTGGTCGAGCCCGCGCCCGGCCTCGTCGACCGGCGGGTCGAGATCACCGGGCCGCCCGAGCGGCGCATGACCGTCAACGCGCTGAACTCCGGCGCCCGGGTGTGGATGGCCGACTTCGAGGATGCCACCGCCCCGACCTGGGACAACATCATCGGCGGCCAGCTCACCCTGATCGACGCCCGGGACCGGAAGATCGACTTCACCGACGAGCGCGGCAAGCGCTACGTCATCGGCGAGAACCCGGCCACCGTCGTCGTCCGCCCGCGCGGCTGGCACCTGGTGGAGAAGTGGATCGCGATCGACGGCCGCCCGATCCCGGCGACGTTCGTCGACTTCGGCCTCTACCTGTACCACTGCGCCGGCCGGGAGCGGCCCTACTTCTACCTGCCGAAGCTGGAGGACCATCGCGAGGCGCGGCTGTGGAACGACATCTTCGTGTTCGCGCAGCAGTACTTCGGGCTGCCGCAGGGCACCATCCGCGCCACGGTCCTCATCGAGACGATCACCGCCGCGTTCGAGATGGAGGAGATCCTCTACGAGCTGCGGGAGCACTCCGCGGGCCTCAACGCCGGCCGCTGGGACTACATCTTCTCCGTCATCAAGAACTTCGGTCAGTGGTCGGACTTCGTGCTGCCCGACCGGGCCGACGTCACCATGACGGTGCCGTTCATGCGCGCCTACAGCGAGCTGCTGGTCGCCACCTGCCACCGGCGCGGCGCCCACGCCATCGGCGGCATGGCCGCGTTCATCCCGAGCCGCGACCCGGACGTCAACGCGGCGGCCTTCGAGCGCGTCTTCGCCGACAAGCGCCGCGAGGTGGGTGACGGCTTCGACGGCTCCTGGGTGGCGCACCCGGGTCTGGTCGCGGCCTGCCTGGAGGCGTTCGACCCGGTGCTGGGGGAGCGGCCCAACCAGCTCGACCGCCGCCGCGACGACGTCGACGTGGCCGTCACCGACCTGCTCTCGGTCGACAAGACCCCGGGCCGGGTCACCGCCGCCGGCCTGCGCGCCAACGTCGAGGTGGCGCTGCGGTACATCGACGCCTGGCTCGGCGGCTCCGGCGCCGTGGCGCTGCACAACCTCATGGAGGACGCGGCCACCGCCGAGATCGCCCGCTGCCAGGTGTGGCAGTGGCTGCACCACCGAACCCCGCTGGCCGAAGGCGGCTGCGTCACCGAGCAGCTCGTCCGCTCCCTGCTGGCCGAGGCCCTGGCCGGCCTGGTCGAGGGCCGCTCCGGGGAGGAGCGGGCCCGGGCGGTGGCGGCGGCCGGCGTCTTCGAGCGCACCGCGCTGGAGGAGGACCTGCCGTCGTTCTTCACCACGGACGCCTACGCCCGGCACCTGGCCCCGTCGGCCTAACAGGTCCTCGGGCAGCGGCACCGAAATCCCGGCACGAGCTCATCGGCGCGCTCGTGCCGGATCTCGTGTGCCCGGTCGCGGACCTGGCGCAGCTGCCCGGCGGTGAGGCGGCGAGCGCTCCAGATGAGCGCGGCCGCCTCACCGGCGTCCGGGTGTGCCTCGGTCTCGACCCGCGTCAGGTCGATGCCGGCCAGCGCGCTCAGGTCGGCGCGGGGAATGTCGATGAACGCGGCGAACCCGGCGAGCAGCTCGGGCGTCAGCGCCTTGCGGCCGCGCCCGATCACGCCGATCGTCGCGGCCGACAGCATCGGCCCGCCACCCAGGCCGAACAGCATCTGGGCCGCGCCGGGCCAGTTGAGGTTGCGGTTGTGCAGCAGGCGCACGATGAGGGCGCCGGCCTCGTCGTCGGGGTAGCGGTGGTACGCGGGCTCCGGCGGCTGCGGCTCGGGCCTGGGCAGCTGTGGCATGGACTCGATGAGCCGCCGCAGCTCCGCGACGGCTCGCGGCAGGTAGGTCAGGGACCACGCCAGGCGGCCGACCTCGCCGGACGCGCTGCGGTCCAGTGGCGCGAGGTCTTCCGGCACGGGCCGGCCGGCGATGACGAACAGGTCGCTGCGGTGCAGCCCGAGGACAGGCGCGAGGTCGGCCGGGTGCGCGGCATCGCCGATGTCGACGGCGCGTGCCTCGAGCAGCCGCGCCAGCCGTCCGCCGAACCCGGGCAGTCTCGTCACCACCCCACGGTACGGCGCGCTCCGGTTGGTCGCCGGGGCGGTCAGCGCAGGCGGCCGGGGCCCTTGCCGTAGAGCAGGTACATCATCGGGCCGATGGGGAACGACAGCACGATGATGAGCGCCCACACGGTGCGGTCGAAGTAGCGCAGGTCGCGGTCGCTGGTCCCGGCGAGGTCGGCCAGGACGCGCCGGTCGAACCACACGACGGCACTCAGGATCGCCACCGCGCTGGCCAGTGCGATCGCGCTTCCGCCGCTCATCGTCGCCTCCATCGGGCCTCGCGCCGCCGCTTGCCCGGCCGCCCGATCATACGCCCGGCCAGGTCAAAGGGGCCTCAGCGCAGCAGCAGGTTGAGCGCCAGCGTGCAGATCGCGGACAGCGCCGGCGAGATGAGGATCATCAGCAGGCAGCCCAGCCCGCCGCCCAGCGGCCGCACCTCGGTCTTGCCGACTCGCATGGCGCCCCCTCCTAGCAGCTCACCCGGGGCCGCACGGATGTGGGATCGTCGATACAGTCTCACGCCATGATCGGCAGACTCTTCAGCAACCGGTACGGCGCGACCGTCCTGGGTCTCATCCTCGTCCTCATCGGCATCTTCGGCTTCGACAGCGGCAAGGTGACGTGCGGCGGCCAGACCATGACGCCCGGCGACAGCTGCGTCGAGATCAGCAAGGGTCGCTCGACCACCCGCAGCTACGAGGAGGAGAAGTCGCGTGACCACCTGTACCGCTACGGCTTCCTCGGCGTCGGCACCCTGATGTTCGTCATCGGCGCCGCCCTGATCATCAAGCGCCACGCCGTCGACTCCCGCCCCGTCCAGCCGGCGGTGGCCACGGGCGGCGGCAATCCCCCGTTCCCGCCCCAGCCCCAGCCCCAGCCCCAGCCGCAGTACCCGCCGCGGCAGTAGCCCGAGCCGCAGGAGACCGCGGGCGCTACTTGGCGAGCGTCCGCAGGCGGTCCGGCCGCCGCACCAGGTCCCGCGGGCCGCTCTGCTCGGTCATCAGGGTGTATCCGAACCTGACCACGGCACCGTCCTCCTCCCGTAGTGACCATTCCCCGGCCCATGCCCGGCGCGCGTTGGGCAAAACGTCACTGGCACTCATAGTGGGCGCCAGACGGGGAAGCGAGGGACGATGCGTTTGGGACTGGTTGGGCGATCGGCCGTCTGGTGCGCGCTGTACGCACTGCTCATGGCGGGGGTGGCCGCGGTGGTGCTGGCCGCCGTCGCCGAGCGGCGCCAGGCCGACGAGGCCGCGGCCCGGGCCGCCCAGGTGCGTGCCGACGTCGTGCGGGCGGAGTACCAGCTGCTGGACCTCGACCGCACGGAGCGGGGGTACCTGGTCACCCACGACGCGGAGCTGCTCGGCTCCTGGTCGGCCCAGCATGACCGGCTCGCCGAACGCATCGGCGCGCTCCAGCGGCTCCAGGAACCTCGGCAGGCCGACCGGACCCGGCGGCTGAGCCAGGACACCCGCTCGTACGTCGAGGAGCACGCGCTCCCGGCGCTGCGCGCGGCGCAGGCTGGCCAACCCGGCTCGTCCGTCCCCGCGACCCTGCGCGACGGCGACCGCAGGATCGCCCTGCTGCACACCGAGCTCGACGACCTCGCGGCCGGCGACGAGCGGCTGGCCGAGGCGCGCGACCATCGGGCCGACGCGCTGGTCCGGGTGATGGGGGTCGCGGCCGTCGCCGGCATGGCCGCGTCGGTGCTCGTCGGCGTGTGCCTCGTGGGCTACCTCGACCGGGCGGTGGTCCGGCCGCTGCGGCGGGCCGCGAGTGCGGCCGGCCAGCTGGCGCGGGGGCGGCTGGGGGCGCGCGTGCCGGAGGAGGGGGCCGCCGAGATCGGCCGGCTGGCCCGCGCCTTCAACGCCATGGGTGGCTCGATGCAGCGCACCGTCGCGCAGCTGGTGCGGTACGGCCGCACGCAGGCCGCGCTGCGGCGCGTCGCCACCCGCATCGCGCAGGGTGCCTCGCCGGCCGAGGCGCTGGACGCGGTCGTCGTCGAGCTGGGGCGGCTCGTCGGCACCGACGGCGCGCTGATCGTGCGCTTCGACGACGGGGAGGGCACCGTGCTCGCCGCGTGGGGCGCGGAGGGCGCCCCCGCGCACGTCGGCGACCGCGTGCCGCTGGACGGCGACAGCGTCTCGGCCTGGGTGTACCGCACCGGCCGGCCGGCCAGGATGGACGACTACGCCGAGGCGGCCGGTCCGGTCGCCGCGCGGATGCGCGAGCACAACATCCGGGCCGCGGTCGGCGCGCCGATCGTCGTCGAGGGTCGCCGGTGGGGCGTGGTGACCGCGACCGTCCACGGCGACCAGCCGCTGGCCGAGGAGGCCGAGGAGCGCGTCGCCGACTACACCGAGCTCGTCGCCACCACCATCGCCAACGCGCAGGCCAGGGCCGACCTCGCCGCGTCCCGGGCGCGCGTCGTGGTCGCGGCCGACCAGGCCCGCCGGCGGATCGAACGCAACCTGCACGACGACATCCAGCAGCAGCTCATCGCGGTCCACATCGGCCTGGGCGCGGCGCAGGAGGTCGTCCCGCCGGACCTGCCGCACGTGCGGCAGGGCATGGCGAGCGCCACCGAGCGGCTGGGCACGGTGCTCGACCAGCTGCGCGAGATGTCCCGCGGCATCCACCCGGCGATCCTGACGGACCGCGGCCTGGGGGCGGCGCTCAAGATGCTCGCCCGCCGCAGCGGCGTACCGGCGCAGGTGGACGTGGACCTGAGCCGGCGGCCGCCGGAGCCGGTGGAGGTGGCCGCGTACTACATCGCCGCGGAGGCACTGGCCAACGCGGCCAAGCACGCCCGCGCCACGCTGGTGCGGATCGAGGCGACGGACGACGACCACGAGGTGCGCCTGTCGGTGTCCGACGACGGCGCGGGCGGCGCCGACCCGGCGCGGGGCTCGGGCCTGCTCGGCCTCGCCGACCGCGTGCACGCCCTCGGCGGCACGATCGCCGTCATCAGCCCGCCGGGCGGCGGCACGCGCGTGGTGGCCGAGCTGCCCCTGGACTCCGTTCTCCTCACCGCCGCGACGGCCCGGCTCGGCTGAGCGCCCGCGGGCCGGCCGGGTTCACCCGTGGTGGCCGAGCTGGCCCCCGGGCTCCGTTCTCCTCACCGCCGCGACGGCCCGGCTCGGCTGAGCGCCCGCGGGCCGGCCGGGCTCACCCCGCGGGCGTGCGGTACATCGCGAAGGTGGTCTCGCGGCGGAGCCGGAAGCCGAGCCTCTCGTAGAGCCGGATGGCGCCGGTGTTGCTCGCGGCGGCGTGCAGCAGCACCTGGTCGCCGCGGGCGCGGATGTTGTGGGCGACCGCGCGCACGAGCCGGCCGGCCAGTCCCTGGCCCCGATGGGCGGCGTCGGTGCACACCGCGCTGATCTCCGTCCACCCCGGCGGGTGCAGCCGCTCGCCGGCCATCGCCACCAGCCTTCCGTCGCGGCGGATGCCGAGGTACGTCCCGAGCTCGAACGTCCGCGCCCGCCACGGTCCAGGGTTGGTCCGCGCGACCAGCTCGCTCATCTCGGCGGCGTCCCGGGCGCCGAGGACCACGGCCTCCTCGTCGGGCCGGGCGTCGAGCCCGTCGCCGACCATCTGCACGCCGCGGCCGACCATGACGGGCGTCCAGCCGGCCGGGGGAGCAACCGCGGCGCCGGTGAGCGGCACCTCGACCGCCGGTCCGACGAGGGCCGCGAGGTCTGTCCAGGTCTGCCCGTCGCGCTCGTCGGGCAGGCCGACGAACACGGAGATGTCGGGGTGATAGCGGCGGGCCACGCCGTGGGCCTGGGCGAAGTGCGCGTGCGGGCCGGTGAGCGAGTGCCAGGCCGGGTTGTCGAGCACGGTGGTCATGGGTGCGCCAATCATCGAGCTGGATGTTGAGGGGTGGCTAATTACTATCTAACCGATCGGGATTGACAACTTATCCTACGTTCCCTACGTTGCCCAATAGGCAGCCCGCCCGCATCCCCCGATCCACCCCGTCCCGATGGAGCCACTCGCATGAGCGAGCCGATCACCCTGCAGAAGCCGCCCGAGACCGGGCCAGTCCCCGGCGTCGACCCGCAGATCGCGCAGCGTCGCGTCACGCCACGGCTGCGCCCGTGGCGCTGGCTGGCCAGTGCGATCGTGCTGGTGGTGCTGGCCCAGTTCGTGGCCGGCATCTTCACCAACACCCACTACGAGTGGCAGAAGTTCTGGCCGTTCTTCACCCGCGAGTCGATCCTCGACGGCGTCGTGGTGACCCTGCAGGTCGTCGCGCTGAGCGCGGCGTCCGGGCTCGTCCTCGGGGTGATCGTCGCGCTCGGCCGGCTGTCCACCAACCCGCTGATCGCCGGTCTGGCCTGGGCCTACGTCTGGTTCTTCCGGGCGCTGCCGCTGCCGCTGCTGCTGATCATCACCTTCAACTTCTCGTACTTCTATCCGCGCCTCGGCGTCGGCATCCCCTGGGGCCCGGTCTTCGCCGAGCTGCAGACCAGCGCCCTGACCCCGCTGACCATCGGCGTCATCGCGCTGGGCCTCAACGAGGCGGCGTACGCGGCCGAGGTGATCCGCGGCGGCGTCCTGTCGGTCGAGCACGGCCAGATCGAGGCGGCCAACGCGCTCGGGCTGTCCAAGGCCAGGCAGCTGCGCCGGGTCGTCCTGCCGCAGGCGCTGCGCTCGATCGTCCCGGCGTACGGCAACCAGCTCATCGGCCTGATCAAGGCCAGCTCGCTCGTGTACTACGTCTCCCTGCTCGACCTGTTCGGCGCGGTGTTCGTGCTCGAGTCGCGCCACCCCGAGTCGCTCGTGCCGATCCTCATCGTCGGCGCGGCCTGGTACCTCCTGCTCACCGCGGCGCTGTCGATCGTGCAGTTCTACGTCGAGCGGTACTTCGCCCGCGGCAGCGTCCACGCCCTGCCGCCCACTCCGGTCCAGCGGCTGCGCCGCCTCACCGTCGACTCGTGGGCCCGCCTGGCCGGCGTCCGCCTCACCCGGAGGGGCTTCTGATGGGCGCCGCGCTGGAGATCCGCAACGTCCACAAGTCGTTCGGGGCGCGGGAGGTGCTCAAGGGCGTCGACCTCACCGTCCCGGCCGGCGACGTGGTGGCCGTCCTCGGGCCCTCCGGCTCGGGCAAGTCCACGCTGCTGCGCACGATCAACCACCTCGAGCGGCCCGACCTCGGCTACGTCGCCGTGCACGGCGAGCTCATCGGCGTCGAGGTCCGCGGCGCCCGACTGCACGAGCTGCCCCCGCGCGCGGTGCGGCGGCAGCGCACCCGCATCGGCTTCGTGGCCCAGAGCTTCAACCTCTTCCCGAACCTGACCGCGCAGGACAACGTCGCCGAGCCGCTGGTCGCGCACAAGCGGCTGGACCGGCCCGCGGCCCGGGCCCGCGCCGTCGAGCTGCTGGCCAAGGTCGGCCTCGGCGACCGCGGCGGGGCCTATCCGCGCCAGCTCTCCGGCGGCCAGCAGCAGCGGGTCGCCATCGCCCGCGCCCTGGCGCTGGAGCCGGGCCTGCTGCTGTTCGACGAGCCGACCTCCGCGCTCGACCCCGAACTGGTGGGCGAGGTGCTCTCGGTGATCCGGCAGCTCGCCGACACCGGCACCACCCTGGTGGTCGTCACCCACGAGATCGGCTTCGCCCGCGAGGTCGCCGACGCCGTCGTCTTCATCGACGACGGCGTGATCGTCGAGCAGGGCCGGCCGGCCGAGGTGCTCGACCGTCCACAACAGACGCGCACGCGCGAGTTCCTTTCCAAAGTGCTCTGAAATCCTTCAAGGAGTCATCAATGTCAACCCGCAGACCATTCGCGGCCGCGGCGCTCTCCCTCGCGCTCCTCACCGGGCTCGCCGCGTGCGCCAAGGACGCCGAGGCCGGCGCGGACACCGGCTCCGGCGCCTCCGGCACGGTGAGCATCGCCGCTCAGGCCAAGGGCATCGGCAAGCCGGCCGAGCTGAAGGTCGAGAAGCAGGCGGCCATCGCGGCCGAGGTGCCGGACGCCATCAAGGCCGACGGCAAGCTCACCATCGGCATCGGCGCCCTGCCGACCGGCTTCCCGCCCCTGGCCTTCGTCGGCGACGACGACAAGACCATCACCGGCGCCGAGCCCGACCTCGGCCGCCTCGTCGCCGCGGTCCTCGGCCTCAAGCCCGAGTTCAACAACGACACGTGGGACAACCTCTTCGTCGGCATCGAGTCGGGCAAGAACGAGGTCGGCTTCTCCAACATCACCGACACCGAGCAGCGCAAGGAGAAGTACGACTTCGCCTCCTACCGCCAGGACAACCTCGGCTTCGCCGTCAAGGCCGCCAACGCCTGGACCTTCGACAAGAACTACGAGCACCTGGCCGGGCTGAAGGTCGCCGTCGGCGCCGGCACCAACCAGGAGAAGATCCTGGTCGCCTGGCAGGAGAAGCTCAAGGCCGAGGGCAAGACCCTTGACATCAAGTACTTCGCCGACACCCCCACCACCTTCAAGGCCCTCGCCTCGGGCCAGATCGACGCGTACTTCGGCCCGAACCCCGGGATCGCGTTCCAGATCAGCCAGGCCCAGGGCACCCCCGACGCCGTGCGCAACGCCGGCGTCTACTCCGGCGCCGGCGAGAGCCTGCAGGGCCTGATCGCCGCCACCACGAAGAAGGACAACGGCCTGATCAAGGCGGTGGCCGACGCCATCAACTACCTGATCCAAAACGGTCAGTACGGGCAGTGGCTGGCCGCCTACAACCTCGACACCGAGGCGGTCGGCAAGGCCGAGGTGAACCCGCCGGGCCTGCCGAAGTCCAACCTGTAGGGGCCGTAGCGCAGGGCGAAGGCGCGGGCCGGGTGTTCGATCGGGTGCGCGACGGCAACGCGCACCCGGTCGGACGGCCGCGCTGCGGGCCGAGCCGCTGCCCGGCACGGCCGCCGGGGAGGTGCTCCCGTGGCAGATCCCCGGCATCGCCTGACCTTCGAGGTCGTCGGCGGCACGCCGGAGGAGGCGCCGGGCGCCGATGAGGAGCTGATCTCTCTTCTCACTGGATCTGATCCCTACCTGATCCGTAACGCCGGACGCTCGCCCGTTCCGGCGGCAGCGCGGCTGGACCATCCCGGCGCGCGATGCCGGCGGGGCGTCGGCGATGCTGTGGGCGTGGAGTACGTGTCCAGAGTGCCGCGACCGCCGCTGGACGGGCTGATCGACGACCTGTACTACCTGGAGGGTGCGCCGCCGTACGCCCGGCTGACGCTGCCGCCGATGCCGTCGGCGTTGCTCATCGTCAACCTCGGGGCGCCGTTCCGCATCCGCGCCGGCACCGACATCGAGACGGCCGAGTACGCCGACGGCTGCATGGTCACCATGCCCACCCGCGCCTTCGAGTTCGGCTATCCGCCGGAGACCCGGTCAGTCGGCGTGCACGTCAAGCCGTGGGGGCTGGCGCCGTTCCTGCCGATGCCCGCGGCCGAGCTGTGTGACCGGCCGGTGACGCTAGAGCAGGTTTGGGGCCGGCCCGCCATTGCTGAGCTGCGAGACCGGCTGGCCACGGCGGACGGACCGCACGAGATGCTGACGCTGCTCGAGGAGGAGCTGATGCGACGGCTGTGCGAGACCGCCGGCCTGGGGCTGGTCCGCCATACGAGCAGCGTCATCGCGGCGACCAGCGGGGCGGTGGCGATCGGCGACCTGAGCGTGGCAGCCGGTGTCAGCAGCACTCATCTGGCACGGCGGTTCAAGGAGCTCATCGGCGTCACGCCGAAGCGGCTGGCCCGCACCTACCGCTTCGCCGCCACCGTGTTCGCGATCAACCCCGCCGGACCGATCGACTGGGGCGACCTCGCCGATGGCGCAGGCTACTTCGACCAGGCCCACTTCGGCCACGAGTTCCGGGCGTTCACCGGGCTCACGCCGACCCGGTACGTCGAAGTCCGGCGGCGGTTCCTGCGCGAACATCCCGGCCACGTGATGGACGGCTGGCCGCTGCCGGCCGATTGATTTCTTACAAGAGCGGCAGCTCGCGACACGCTAATTTGGGGGCACCCAGAGCAGAGGAGAGTCCCGTGGGCAAGGTGGTCATGTACAGCTCGGTGTCGGTGGACGGCTTCGTCGCGGACGAGAATGACCAGCCCGGACCGCTGTTCGACTGGTTGTCCAGCGGTGACGTCCCGTTGGACGAGAGCGGCGAGGTGAAGGTGTCGCAGACGTCCTACGACTACACCCGGCCGTACTGGGACCAGATCGGAGTCACGATCGTCGGCCGCCACGTCTTCGACATGACGGACGGCTGGGACGGGAAGCCTCCGGGCGGGATCGACCACGTGGTCGTCGTGACGCACCGGCCGGCGCCCGAGGGGTGGGACCCCGAGGCACCGTTTCACTTCGTCGACGGCGTCGAGGCAGCCGTGGCCAGGGCGCAGGAGCTTGCGGGTGACCGCATGGTCGAGGTCGCCGCTGGCGACGTCGGTGGCCAGGTGCTTGCCGCGGGCCTGATCGACGAGGTGCGCATGGACGTCGTACCCGTCGTGTTCGGGTCCGGCAAGCGCTACTTCGGGTCGGTCCACGCGCAGCACCTGTTGGACGACCCTGACGTGGTGATTCAGGGCAACCGGGTGCTTCACCTGCGCTATCGGGTGCGCCGTTGACCGATCCGAGCGGGCACGCGAAGAAGGTCCACTGCGAACGGTGACACAAGGCGAGGGCCGCGGCGGCTTCGGTGCGCGCGACGCCGGCGCGGAGCGCAAGGGTGGTGCGTATCGGTTCGGGTCCGTTCGGTCAGGTGGCGGGAACTTCGGGGGCGGTCCCGCCGACCAACTCGGTGATGCTGAAGCGTAGTACCTGCGAATCATGACTTTTCGTGACATATCCGTTCGGCGGCTGCTGACCGTTGCCGGCGGGCTGGTCGCCCTGGTCGTGACCCTGGTGGTCGCGTTGCGCTGGGGTGGCGGCGTGCTCGGGCGCACGATTGCCGGGCTGCCCGACCCGGGCCCGGTCGCGGCGTGGGGGCTGCCGCTGACCAGGGCGGCGGCCGACGTGTGCGGGCTGCTGTGCGCCGGGTGGTGCGTGACGGCGGCGTTCCTGCTGCCCGGAAGCGGCGAGACCGGCCGGCATGGGGCAGGTCAGCTGCTGGGGCCGGCCGGATACCGGCTGCTGCGGCGGGCCGGCTGGTGGGCCGTGGGCTGGGCCGTGGCCGCCGTCGCGCTGCTGCCGTTGACCTTGTCCGACCTGCTCGGCCGGCCCCTGACCGGCGTCACCTTCGCCGGTGTGCGTAGCCTCGCCTGGTCGGTGGCGCAGGGCCAGTCGGCTGTCGTCCAGGCGGCCCTTGCGCTCGTCGTCGCGATCGCGTCCCGGGTTGTGCTGACCCGTACCGGTGCTGCCGTCATCGCTCTGCTGGCCTGTGCGGCGCTGGTGCCGCCGGCGCTGACCGGCCACTCGGCCGGAGCCGGTAACCACCAGCTCGCGGTGACGAGCCTGGCGGTGCATATCGTGGGCGCGGCACTGTGGGTCGGCGGGCTGGCCGCGCTGCTGGTCCTGCGTGGCGAGCGGGTTCTTGCCGTTGCGGCGCGGGGGTACAGCTGCCTCGCGGCGGGCTGCTGGATCGCGGTGGCGACCAGTGGCGTCGCCAACGCCGCCGTGCGTCTCGGCGGCCTTGACCAGCTGTGGATGTCCCGCTATGGCCTGCTCGTGCTGGGCAAGTCCGCCGCGCTTGTCGTGGCCGGGGTGTTCGGTGCGGTCCACCGGCGGCAGACGTTACCGGCTCTCGACGCGGGACGGCCGGGCGCGTTCCGCCGCCTTGCCGCCGGTGAGCTGATCCTGTTCACCGCCACGGTTGGGCTGGCCGTGGCGCTGTCGCGCACGCCGACGCCGGTGCCGTCGAACCCGGTCGAGACGGACCCGGTCACCGATCTGCTCGGCTTCACCGCACCGCCGCCGCTGACGGCCGTGCGGGTGTTCTGGCCGCCGCTGCTGGACGCGTTCTTTCTGGCGGTGGTGGTACTCGCCGCGGCCGGCTATCTGACCGGGGTGTGGCGGCTGTACCGGGCCGGGCACCGGTGGCCGGTCGCGCGGACGGCGAGCTGGCTCGGTGGCCTGGCCCTGCTGGCCGCGTTCACCGTGTCCGGGCTCGCGCGTTACGCCTACGTGCTGTTCTCCGTGCACATGGCCCAGCATCTGGTCCTGGCGATGCTGGTGCCGATCCTGCTCGTCGGCGGCGCACCGGCCACCCTCGCGCTGCGCGCCCTGCGCCCGCCGCGCGACCCGAGGATTCGCGGCGCCCGGGACTGGCTGCTGCTCGTGCTGCACAGCCGGGCCCTGCGCGTGCTGTCGCACCCTGTCGTCGCGCTCGCGATCTACGTGGTGAGCCTGTATGGGCTGTACTTCTCCGACCTGCTCGGCGTGCTCATGCGGTACCACGTCGGGCACTTGGCGATGCTCGTGCACTTCGTGCTGTCCGGGTACCTGTTCTTCTGGGTCCTCATCGGCGTCGACCCCGGCCGCCGCCCCGTCGCGGCGCCGGTCCTGGTCCTCGTGCACTTCGCGAGCATGGCGTTCCACGCCTTCCTCGGCGTCGCGCTCATGCAGTCCCGGACGGTGATCGCGCCGGACTGGTACGGCTCGGTGCACCCGGCCTGGGCCGGCAGCCTGCTGGCCGACCAGCATGTCGGCGCCGGGCTGGCGTGGGGCTTCGGCGAGATCCCTGCGGTGGCGATCCTGCTGCTGCTTGTCGTGCGCTGGATCCGCGCCGACGAGCGCGAGCAGCGCCGCCTCGATCGCGCCGCCGACCGCGCCGAAGCGAGCGGGGAGGACGACGAACTCGCGCGCTACAACGCGTTCCTGCGGGCCGCCGCGGAGGCTGCCGAACGGGGCTGAACGGCGGCGACCGGCCTGACCTGGTCGCGCTGGGCGGGCGGCAACTTCAGCGATGCCCTGGACCAGCTCGACGCCCGCCGTCCCGCGCACCGGACCGACTACGTGGACTGGCCGAAACTGAGCGGCTGCGTGTAACCGCCGGTGCCGCCCTTACCCGCTCTGGCCGGTGCCTGACCGCCTTCGCCACAACAGCGCACCGGCGGCCAGCAGCACGACCGCGACCCCGCCGGCGACGGCCCAGAGCCACCCGCTCGAACCGCCGTCGCCGGCCGGTTCCGCTACGGCCGTCGGCTGGGGGCTCGACGGCGCCTCGGTCGGCGCGGCGGCGGTCATCGCACCGGCGGCCGCCGGCGGGGCCGACGCGGCGTTGGTGAAGGCGAACCGGCCCTCGATCGGGTGCCCGTCGGCCGAGACGGTCCGCCAGGCGACCTTGACCGCGCCGGTCGGCAGCGGCTTCACGGCCTGAGTCAGGGTTTTGTCGACGGCGTGCGGCGCGCCGTCGCTGTACGAGGCGCCGTCCGCGCCGGTCACCACGATCGTGCTGAACTGCTGCTTGATGTTCTCGTTGAAGGTCAGGGTGATCGCGGCCGGTGGCGCGCTCACCGTCGCACCGTCGGCCGGGTCGGTCTTGAGCAGTGTCGAGTGGGCGAAGGCCGGCGGGGCCGGCACGAGCAGCACCAGCAACGCCGCGGCGAGCAGGCCGCCAAAGGTCGCACGCAGTCGCATGCACCCCATCCTGAACCGCCGCGCTACGCCCGATACACGCGGGGGTACCGGGAACTTCCCGCCACGCGGTGCCGACTACCTGTCGGCTGCTGACCAATACGACCAAGGGATTTCGGGATGCCGCGCTCGTTGCGTGTCCGTTCCATCGCGCTGTTCGCCGGGGGTGCGCTGGCGCTGGCGCTGTCCGCCTGCGGCGCCGACGACTCGCCCGCAGCCGCGCCGTCCGCGGCCGGCCCGGCCGCGAGCGCCTCCGCGCAGCCGGTCCTGATGATGAAGGATCCATGGGTCAAGACCGCGGACTCGGGCATGTCGGCCGCGTACGGCACCCTGATGAACACCACCGACAAGGACATCACGGTGGTGTCGGCGACGTCGACGGCGTCGCCGATGATGGAGCTGCACGAGACCACGATGGTCGACGGGAAGATGGCGATGAAGCCCAAGGAGGGCGGGTTCCTGATCCCGGCCAAGGGCAGCCACGAGTTCAAGCCCGGCGGCGACCACCTGATGCTCATGGACGTCAAGACCCCGGTGAAGCCGGGTTCCGAGGTGACGTTCACGCTGACGCTGAAGGACGGCGGCACCGTGCAGTTCACCGCGCTGGGCAAGGACTTCGCCGGCGGAAACGAGTCCTACCAGCCCGGGACGGGCGGCTCCGGCATGCCGATGGGCAGCCCGTCCGCCAGCCCGACGTCGACGGGCTGACATGACCGAACGCACACCCGCCCCGGTCAGCAGGCGCGCCCTGCTGACCGGCGGCGCTCTCACCGTCGGCGGTGCCCTCGCCGGCGCCGCGGCCGTCGCCGCCGTCCGCCGCGACGCGGCCGGCCCCGCCCCGGTATCGTCCACAGTGGACTACGGGCTCCAGGTGGTGCCGTTCCACGGCGAACACCAGGCCGGGATCGAGACGCCCGCGCAGGCCCACGCCGCGTTCGTCGCACTCACCCTCGGCGCCGGTGTCGACCGGGAGGCATTGGGCCGGCTCATGCGGCTGCTCACCGACGACGCGGCCCGGCTCACCCAGGGCACGGCCGCGCTCGCCGACGGCCAGCCCGAACTCGCCGCCGTTCCCGCCCGGCTCACCGTCACCTTCGGCTTCGGCCCGGGCCTGTTCGACGCCGCCGGCCTGGCCGCGAAGCGCCCGGAGTCGCTGCAGCAGCTGCCCCCGTTCGGCATCGACAAGCTGCAGCCGCAGTGGTGCGGCGGCGACCTGCTGCTCCAGATCTGCGCCGACGACCCGGTCACGGTCGCGCACGCGCAGCGGATGCTGGTGAAGGACGCAAGAGCATTCGCGGCGGTACGGTGGGTACAGCGGGGCTTCCGCCGCGGTCGTGGCATGCAGGACGACGGCGTGACCCAGCGCAACATCCTCGGCCAGGTCGACGGCACCGCCAACCCGCAGCCGGGCACTGACGTGTTCGCGGGTGCTGTCTGGACCGATGACGGTCCGCAGTGGCTGCACGGCGGCACCACCCTCGTCCTGCGCCGCATCCGGGCCGAGCTCGAGACGTGGGACGCCGCCGACACCGTCGGCAAGGAGTTCGCCGTTGGCCGCCGGCTCTCCGACGGTGCTCCGCTCACCGGCCGCACCGAGCACGACCCGCTCGACCTGCAGGCCAAGAACGCCAACGGATTCCCGGTCATCTCGGAGTTCTCGCACGCGGCCCGCGCGCACGTGCTCAGCGACCGGCAGCGGATCTTCCGCCGGCCGTACAACTACGACGAGGCTCCGGCCGCCGACGGTACCGCCGACGCCGGGCTGATCTTCGCCGCCTACCAGCGCGACATCGCCCGGCAGTTCCTGCCCATCCAGCGCAACCTCGCCGAGGCCGACCTGCTCAACGACTGGATCACCCCGATCGGCTCCGCCGTCTTCGCCGTCCCGCCCGGCTGCGCGGCCGGCGGCTGGATCGGTCAGGGGCTGCTCGGATGACAGCGGCCACGCCCCGCCTGCCCGGCAGGCTCTGGTAGGGCTTGCCCCGGTCGGCTGACGCTACGGTCGGCGCGCCATCGCGGCGGCGTGGAGGCGACGGTCCCGTTGCGCCGCACCACCGCTTCGGCGGGCTGCGGCGCCGAGCCGGGGTCGTGGCGCGTTGTGGCAGCCCGCGATCTCCCGCCGAAGTTGGTTCCGGCCGACGTTTCGGCAACGACCGTCCGGGCATGCGGAACCGGATGAATCCGACATGGTGAAGGGAGCCATGGTGGGAACGCAAGAGACGCTCGACTCGGCGGGCGTGGGCATGTTCGCGATCGCGGATCTCGTGACCGCGGTCGACGCCCTGATGGCGCTGGAACGTGACTCGACCGCCTGTGCCGCCGCGATGAGCCGCTGTCGTGGTGCGGCCCACGGCGATGGGGACGGCATGAACCTGGTCGCGGCCATCCACGCGGACCTCGACTGCGCCGACATGGCCGGTGTCGCGCACCGGGTGCTGTCCCGCGGCCCAGCCGCCGACATCACGGTCATTCGCGCGGTCCTGGAGGCGGCGGCCGCGGCTGCGGACCGCTGCGTTGTCGAGTGCGGCCGGTCGCCGCATGCCCACTGCCAGGTGCACACGGAGAGTGCGCGGCGGGCCGCGGGGTCGGCTCGGGCGCTTCTCGGCGGTCTGCCGGCCTGAGGGACGTTGGCCTGGTTGGTGTACCGCGACGGATGGCGGTAGCGGCCCGGTTCGGCGGCGAGCAGGGCGTCGATGGTCCTGAACGAGTCTTGGGCGGGCGGTAGGGTCGGGGCATTCGGACGAGCCGGGCAGCGCGGGACGAGCGGAGGACCCAGGGTGGTGATGCCGGCGGCGGTCCGCGCCGTGCTGGAGATCGCGTTCGTTGCCGCCGGTGGCTACTGCCTGCTGCGCTGCCTGGCCGCACGCCATGGGTGTCCGGCGATGCTCGAGGACCTTCTCCACGGCGGGATGTGCGCGGCCATGGTGGCGATGCTGGCGGGCGTTCCAGCAGACCCGTGGGGCGTGCAGCTGACCGTGTTCGCCGTTGCCGGTGCTTGGTATGCCGTGCGGCTCGTACGTTCGGACGGCGGCTCGCGGCGGTGGGCGGCATGGCCGCAGATGGTGATGATGGCCGCCATGTGCTGGATGCTGCTGCCGGACATGGGCGGGGCGCATGCCTCGATGCCGGGGATGGACGTGCCCGGCCGCGCGTCGTCGGCGATCACGTCGGCCGTGACCGGTTCGCTGGTCTTGCTGCTCGGCGCGGCGGCGCCGGTGTGGGCCCTTCGGTCGGTCGCCGCGAACGGGGTGCCGGTCACACCCGGCGCGCCGGCCCCGCGGTCACCGTTCGGATCGGCCGGCGTGGCGGTGTGCCAGGCGGTCATGGCGGCGGCGATGGCTGCGGTGCTGGCCGCCATGCTGGTCCGATAGATCCACCTCGACCATTCAGCGCACTCTACGAGCCCTCTCATGTTCCTTATGGCCGCGTCTCGCAGCGCGACACGCAGTGGTGACGGACCTGTGTGTTCACTCGGCCCGTGCTGGAATGCACTTGGCTGCTTCGCGTTGCAGGATGGCGATCATCGTGTCGAGTACACCGGGAAACGCGGACTCGCCCATCACGGGCAGATGGTCGCGTACGGCGTGCATGTTCGGATAGTCGTCGGCCGGCAGCCCTTTCGCGGTGTCGAGCCATGTCTGCCAGTCGGCCTGTTCCTGTTCCGGGGCCAGGTCGCTGACGTCGAGGGCGGCGAGCGCGAACGTGGTTTCGATGAAGTCGCGGTAGTGGCGGACGGCGGCGGCGGGTTCGAACCCGGCCCGCAGCAGCAGGCCGACGCCGGTGTCGACGACCCGGAGCTCGTGCGGGCCGGCGATGAACCGGCGGGCCCGCAGTTGTGCCAGCCGCGGGTGCGCCTGCATCGAGCGGTAGATGCGGCCGGCGATGTCGCGCAGGGAGGCGGCGAGGTCGGGGCCGGGCACGAACCCCGCGGTGGCTTCGCCGATCAGCCGGTCCGCCACCGCCAGCAGGATGGCGTCCAGGCTGCGGAAGTAGCGGTAGATCGCCGTCGGGTCGGCGCTCAGCGCGGCGCCGACCCGACGCACGCTGAGCTTGTCGCCGCCCGGGCCGTCGATCAGGCGCAGGACCGTGTCGACGATCAACTCCCGGCTGAGCACCACGCCGGCGCGGGTGGGCCGCCGCCGCGCCCCGACCGCCGAAACCCGTCCGCTCACGCCTGCCTCCGATCCTTATGTCAACGCATTGACTTTAGCAGGTGCGCGGCGTTCCATCGGTTCAGGGGAGGCATCCCACCCCAGCCGAAGGGAAGTTCTCATGCAGGTTCGGCCTGCCTACGACGTGCACATCCGCACCGACTCCGCGCGCATCCACCGAGCCCTGGCCGACGCGCTGCCCCGGCCGTTCTGGCTGGAGGACCCGGGCCGACCGGCCGCCGAGGCGCCGCTGACCGCGGACATCGAGGCCGACCTGCTCGTCATCGGCGGCGGCTACTGCGGCCTCTGGACGGCACTGCTCGCCAAGCAGGCCACGCCCGGGCGCGACGTCGCGCTCATCGAGGGTGAGAAGGCCGGCTGGGCGGCCAGCGGGCGCAACGGCGGCTTCGTGGACGCGAGCCTGACGCACGGGCCGGAGAACGGGCGGCGACACTTCGCCGACGACCTCGCGGCCCTCGCCGGGCTCAGCGCCGAGAACTTCGCAGGCTTCGCGCAAACGCTGCAGGAGCACGACATCGACGCGGAGTTCGCGGCCGAGGGCTTCCTGGCCGTGGCCACGGAGCCGCACCAGGTCGCGGACCTGCGGGCGCGGGCGGGCGAGAACGCGGAGTTCCTCGAGGACAACGCGCTCGCCGCGATGGTGCGCTCGCCGTTGCTGCGCGCCGGCCTGTTCAGCCGCGAGGGGCACGCCCTGGTCCACCCGGCCAAGCTCGCCTGGGGCCTCAAGCGCGCCTGCCTGCGCCTCGGCGTGCGCATCTTCGAGCACACCGCGGCGACCGCCGTGCGCGACGACGGCGGCGCCGTGCGGGTGGAGACACCGCACGGCGCGATCCGGGCCCGCCGGGTCGCGCTCGCCACCAACGGGTTTCCGTCCCTGCTGCGGCGCAATCGCCGCCTGACACTCCCGGTCTACGACTACGCGCTGATGACCGAGCCGCTGACCCCGGCCCAGCTCGAGGACATCGGGTGGACCGGGCGCTTCGGCATCTCCGACGCCGGCCGCCAGTTCCACTACTACCGCAAGAGCGCCGACAACCGGATCCTCTGGGGCGGCTACGACGCCGTCTACCACCGCGGCGGGGCCATCCGGCCCGAGTACGACCAGCGCCCGGAGACCTTCGCCCGCCTCGCCGACCACTTCCTGCGCACGTTCCCGCAGCTGGAAGGCGTCCGCTTCACGCACGCCTGGGGCGGCATGATCGACATGTCGACCCGGCTCAACGCGTTCCACGGCACCGCGATGGACGGCAAGCTCGCGTACAGCAGTGGCTTCACCGGCCTCGGCGTGGCCGCCACCCGGTTCGCGGCAGCGGTGATGATCGACCTGCTCGCGGGCGCCGACACACCGCGCACCCGGTTGCGGATGGTACGCAGCCGGCCGCGGCCGATCCCGCCGGCACCGCTGCGCTACCCGGCGGTGCAGCTTGTCCGGGGCGCGATCGCCCGGGCCGACCGCAACGGCGGCCGGGACGGGCTGATCCTCAAGGCCGCGAATGCCTTCGGCTACTCGTTCGACTCATGACCGGCCAACCTTCGCGGCTCAGCGCTTGTAGGCCTGAGCGATGGGCTACGTGGGGAACGTTCCCAAACTGACAGCACCGTGGTGTCACAGTGGCCGGCGCATGCAGCCACGCGGCCACCGGTCCAGGCCATGCGCCGCCTCGAACGCGACTACCTCGGCGGCGCAGGTATCTAAGTATAGAAATATTACGTATGATGCCGCCATCACGATCTGTGATTGCCGTTGCTCGTGGGAAGGGATACCACGCAGTGGTCCACTCCACCTCCGCGCCCCGGTCGCGCCGAGCCGGGTTCGCCGCGTTCGTCGTCGCCGCCGTCCTCGGCGCCGTCCTGCCCGTCGTGGCGGGTGCGGCTCCTGCGGCCGCGGACGCTGGCAACGTCGCGCTCGGCCGGCCGATCACCGCCGCCTCGGTCATGCCCTTCGCGTCCTACTATGCCAACGACGGGGACCCGAACTCGTACTGGGAAAGTCCGCCGAATGCCTTCCCGCAGTACATCACGGTCGACCTCGGCAGCGCGCGCAACGTTTTCCGCGTGGTGCTCAAGCTGCCGCCGCAGTGGCAGACACGGACGCAGACAGTCACCGTGCGCGCAGGGAATGCGGATCCCAATCCCATCGTCGTCGGCGCTAGGGCGTACACGTTCAACCCGGCCGCCGGAAACGTTGTGACGATCGACTTCACGCCGGGGTACCGCCGCTATGTCCAGCTTGTCATCGAGGGCAATTCCGCCTGGCCGGCGGCGCAGCTTGCAGAGTTCGAGGTGTACGAGGTCCCGCCGGCGCCGCCGGCACTGTCGATCAGCCCGGGCAGCGTCAGCTTCGGCAGCGCCACCGTCGGCGCGACGAGTGCGGCGCAGCCCGTCACCCTCGCCAACACCGGCGGCAGCCCGGCGACGCTCACGCCCGTGACGGTCACCGGCGACTTCCAGCGGCTCGGCGGCACCTGCGGCGCGACCCTGCCGGGCGGCGGCTCCTGCACCATCACGGTCGTGTTCAGGCCCACCGTCACCGGTTCACGGTCTGGCACGCTGTCGGTGAGCTCGTTGTCGGTCGCGCTCGCCGGCACGGGAGCCGCCGCGCCGCCGCCCGACCTGGCCGCGTTCCGGCAGGTCTGGGCGGAGTCCTCGGGCATGTCCACCGGCGCGGACGCGGTCGACCGCAACCCCGACACTGTGTGGGAGAGCCGGGCGAACAACTTCCCGCTGCCCATCATGGTCGACCTGAACGCCAACTACCAGGTGTCGCGAGTGGTGCTCAAGCTCCCGGCCGGGTGGACGGCACGGACCCAGACGATCGCGGTCACGACCTCGCTCACCCCCGACCCGTGGACCACGGTCGCCGACATCAGGCCGTACCTCTTCGACCCGGCCAACGCGAACACGGTAACCATCACGTTCCCGCCGACCAACGCGCGATACGTGCAGCTCATCTTCTTCGGCAACACCATGTCGCCGTCGGCCCAGCTCGGCGAGTTCGAGGTCTATCCACTGTAGACCCGCCGCCGTGCGAGCCGCCGCCACAACGGCGGGCCGCGACCCCGACTCGATCACCTGCGCGTGCAACATCATCGTTCGCATCGACCCGTCGCTGGTGCCCACGCCACTCAGGCCTGCTCGATTGGCCGGTCGGCATCGGCTGTCCACCCCGACCACGAGGCGACGTAGACCGGGACGGTGCGGCCGAGCGTGGCGTAGGCGAACGCGACGGTGGTGGCCGAGACACCCGCGCCGCAGTACACGGCCGCCGGAATGGGGAGTGCGGACTGTAGGGCCTCCGCGCTCTTGAGTCTGCCGTCGTCGAACACGGGACTTGGGACGAGTCGCGCGCCGGGGATGTGACCGCCGGCGTAGGCGGCCTTGTCGCGGGCGTCGAGAAGGTTCCCGCGGGCGCCGAACTGGGCGGCGCGGTCGGCGTCGATCGTGGGCAGGCGACCGGGCGATGCGGTGAAGGCGCTCGGCACCGCAGGAGCCGTCGTGGCTATGTCCTCGGTGCCGCCGCCCTCTGCCCGCCAGGCGTCGAGCCCGCCGTCGAGTAGCCGGACGTCGGGCAGCCCGGCCCAGCGCAGTACGAACCAGGCCCGGGTGGCCGCGGAGACGAGTTCGGATCGAGCGGCGTAGACGATCACCGGCGTTGCGCCGTCGATGCCCCAGCTTCGTATCCGATCCGTCACGCTGCGGGCGTCGGGCAACGGCAGCCTCCCGCGCTCGCCGTCCGCGGGTCCCCCGAAGTCGTCCTCGAGTTCGGTCACGTGAGCACCGGCGATTTTGACCTGTGGCGCCGGAAGCGTCGCGGACGCCCGGCCGACGTGCAGCACGACGGGTCGTGGCACCGGATGGTCGATCAGCTCTCGGGCACTGATCAGGTGTTGTGAGCGGGGCTCGGACACGGGAACTCCTCGGGATGGTCTACAGCACGGACGCGAGCAGTGCGCGGGTGTACTCCTCGGCCGGTGACCGGAAGACGTCGGCGACGGGGCCGGACTCGACGGCGGTACCGCGGCGCAGGATCGTGACCGTGTGGGCGAGGCCGGCCACCAGGCGCAGATCGTGGGAAATGAACAGGTAGGTCAGCGAACGTTCGCGCTGCAGCGTCTGCAGCAGTTGCAGCACCTGATCCTGGATTCGTACGTCGAGCGCGGAGGTCGGCTCGTCGAGCACGATGAGTTTCGGGTTGAGGGCAAGTGCACGCGCGATCGCGACCCGCTGCCGCTGGCCGCCGGACAGTTCACGTGCCCGGTGCTGCAACACGTTGGTAGGCAGTCCCACGGCGTCGGCCAGCTCATCGATGCGTGCCTGTCGCTGTCGACGGTTCCCGGCGCGGTAGCGGACCAATGGCTCGCCGATGATGCGTGACACCGTGTACCGCGGATCGAGCGAGCCGTACGGGTTCTGGTGCACGATCTGCAGGTCGCGCCGAACCTTGCGCAGGGCAACGCGGTCCGTGGGGTCGATCGGCTGCCCGGCGAGCCGCACCGCACCGGAGTCGGCGTGCAGCAGGCCCAGCACGACCCGGGCGAGGGTCGTCTTGCCCGACCCCGACTCACCGACGAGCGCGTGTGTGGTGCCCGACGCGACGTCGAAGGAGACGGCGTCGACCGCCGTCAGCCGGCCGAAGGTCTTGCTCACGCTATCGACGGTGAGGGCCGGCCCGGGGGCTTCTCGGGCGGTGTCGTCGGCGCGTTCGGCGAGCGCTACGGCGACAGGCTTGGGGGCGCTCGCGAACAACGCTTCGGCGTACGGCGGCGAGGCCACCCGGCCCCGATCGAGCGTGACGACCTGATCGCTGTGCGCCGCGGCGAGGGCCAGATCGTGCGTGATGAGCAGGACCGCGAGGCCGAGCTCGGCACGCAGTTGGTCGAGCGTGTCGAGGATGCCCTTCTGGATGGTCGCGTCAAGGGCGGAGGTCGGCTCGTCGGCGATGAGCAGCCGCGGCCGTCCCGCGATCGCCGCAGCGATGAGCGCGCGCTGCAGCAGCCCGCCGGACAACTGGTGCGGATAGGAGTCCAGCACCCGGGCGGTGTCGCAGACCCCGGCCCGCCGCAGCAAAGCCTCCGCTTCTGCGGCCAGGCCGCGCTCGGGTCCGGTAAGGCGGAGAATCTCGTACAGCTGGCTGCGCACTGTACGCAGCGGGTTGAACGACATGGTCGGGTCCTGTGGCACGTAGCCGAGTTCGTGTGAGCGGAGCTGCCGCAGCTGTCGTCGCGACGCCCGGCCGAGGTCGGTGCCGTCGAACAGGATCGTGCCGCCCGTGGTGCGCGCGTTGGCCGGCAGGATCCGCAGCACGGCACCGGCGAGCGTGGTCTTGCCGGAGCCGGATTCCCCGATCAGCGCGACGGTCTCGCCGCCCCGTACGTCGAAGGAGACGTCGTGCACCACAGGGTTCCACTGCCGGGCAGCCCGGTAGGCGATCGACAGGTCTCGTACCCGCAGCAGCGGCGGATCGGCGGGTGCTTCAGAGCGACTCATCGAATGCCCTCGCGTCGAGGTAGGTGGACAGGCGGTTCACGGCGAGCACGACGATGACGACCACGGTGGCGGGGGCGTAGACGAGCCACGGTGCTGCGTAGAAGAAGTTCGCGCCCTCGGCTACGAGCTGCCCCCACTCCGGGTTGGGCGGCTGGGCGCCGAAGCCGAGGAACGACAGCGTCGACAGCGCCAGGATCGCCGCGCCGAACTCCAGAACCGCCAGCGAGATGAGCGTCGTGGCGATGTTGGGCAGCAGATGCGCGACCACGATGCCGACGCGGGTGGTGCCGGCGACTTCCGCGGCCTCGATGTACGGCGCCGAACGCACGCGCAGCGCTTCGATCCGGGCCACCCGGGCGAAGCTGGCGATCATCGAAAGTCCCACCGCGACGGCTGCGTTGGCGCTGGAGAACCCGAAGGCGGCGACGAACACCATCGCCAGGAGCAGTGACGGGATCGCGAGCAGCACGTCGATGAGTCGCATCAGCGGTGTCTCCAGCCACCGTGGCCCGAGCGCCGCGGCGAGACCCGCGACCGTGCCGAGGCTCACGGCCACGGCGACGGCGAGGATCGCGCTGAGCACCGAGGTCCGGGCACCGTGGACGATCCGCGAGTACATGTCGCGGCCGAGGTAGTCGGTGCCCAGCCAATGCGCCCCGCTCATCGACGCGAGCTTGTCGGACGGGACGCCGTTGATCGGGTCCTGACCGGCGAGCAGCGAGGGCGCGACGGCAGAGGCGAGTACGACCACGATGACGAGCACGGACAACACGACGGTCGGCGGGATTCGACGTCCCCGCAGGCGCCGGGCGGTGCCCGAGCGTCCGGCTTCGATACCGGGATCCGGTTCGGTGCCGAGGTCGGCGAGCAGGGTGTCGTGGGCGCTACCTGGCATGGCTGAACCTCGGCTGGACGCGTGGGTCGAAGCGCGGATAGACGACGTCGACGAGAAGGTTGGCAAGCATGAACACCGCGGCGTTGACCACGACGATGCCGAGCAGCACCGGCTGATCGTGTTGCTGCACGGCCTTCTGGGTGAGCGCCCCGAGCCCGTACCGGGTGAACACGGTCTCGGTGACGACGGCGCCGCTCATGAGGTAGCCGATGGTGATGCCCAGGACGGTCAGGCTCGGCAGCGCGGCGCCCGGCAACAGATGCCGGGTGAATATCCGGAACTCGGGGATGCCCCGGGCGCGGGCGACGGTGATGTGCGGCAGGCGGTCCGCGTTGATCAGGCTGCGGACGAACACCTGGATCAGCGGTGGCGAGATGGTGATGCCGAGGACGCAGGCCGGCAGGAAGGTGGCGGCGAATCCGCCGTCGCCGTTGAGCGGAACCCAGCCGAGCTGGAACGAGAACGCCTGGATGAACACGACGGCGACCAGGTACACCGGCAGCGAGTAGACGAGTGACGGCACCGACATGAACGCCACACGCAGCGCCGGGATGCGGCCGTACAGCGCGCCGAGTCCGACGACAGCGGTCAGGATGAGCACGATCAGCAGCGCGATGCCGGCCAGCTCCAGCGTCGGTGCGAAGGCGTCGGCGAGCTTGCCGGTCACGGGCTGCCCGTCGGCGAGCGAGTGTCCCAGATCGCCGTGCAGAGCCCGCAGCAAGCCTTCCGCGTACCGCAGCGCCGCGGGCTTGTCGACGCCGTAGTACTGCTTGAGCAGATCCACCGTCTGCGGCGTGTAGCCCGCGTCCGGGTCGCTGAGGCGGTTGCTGATCGGATCGCCGGGCAGCACGACGAGCACAACGAACACGAGCGTGTAGACCAGGAACAGGACCAGCGCGAGTACGCCGGCCCGCCGCAGTAACTGTTTCACTGTGCGCTCTCTTCGCTCAGTCCGGGCGGGACGCGCACGTCCCGCCCGGTCGAGATGGTCGGTCCGGAGCCCGGCTACTTGCTCAGCCAGGCGTCGCAGAAGAACAGCCGCCCGTACGCGTCGACGTTCAGGTCGTGCACCTTCTTCGCCACGGCGAACGTCTGCTGGTTCGTGTCCAGCGGGATCACGTACGCCTGGTCGATCAGGTAGTTCTGCAGCTCGCCGACCGCCTTGGTATAGGTGCCGTCGTCGGTGGCGTTGCTGAGCGCGTCGACATGACCGTCAAGCTCGGCGTCCTTGGCCAGCGCACCGCTGTTGAACCAGCTCGTGGTGACCGCGCTGTGGAAGTTGTTGCGCATCGGCCCGGACACGGTCGGCACGCTGCCCAGCGAGATGGACAGGCTCACGCCGGGCGCGCCGACCGCCGCCGTCTCGTTGTTGGAGTCGACGTTCTTGACCGTCAGCTCGATGCCCACCTTCTTCAGCTGCTGGGCCAGCAGGAGCAACTCGGGCTGCGACTGCCGGATCCACGACACGGAGTACACCAGGAACGACAGGCGCTGGCCGTCCTTCGTGCGGAAGCCCTGTGCGTCCCGGGCCGTCCAACCGGCCTGGTCCAGCAAGTTGTTCGCCTTGTCCACGTCGGTGGTGAGCTTGGCGGACAGGTCCACCCAGCCCGGCACGCCCGACTCGATCACCGACGTCGCCGGCTTCCAGATGCCGGTGAAGTAGAGCGTGTCCACAAGCTCCTTGCGATCCACGGCGTGCTGTATCGCCTGCCGCACGCGGACGTCCGCCGTCGCGGCACTGTTCGGCCGGACCCGGATCTGCACCGAGTACGCGATCTGCTTGGCCGGCAGCACGGTGAATCCCGTCTGGCCGAGCCGCTGCTCGTCGGCCGGGGGCACGTCGCGCATGACGTCGGCCTGCCCGGACTGCAGCAGCCCGGTCCGCACGCTGTTCTGCCCGGCGATCCGGACGGTGATCTTGTCCAGGTAGGCAGGACCGGCGTGCCCGACACCGTCCGGAGCCCAGTTGTAGTCCTTGCGCCTGCTCAGGACGTACTGTTCGCCGGGGGTGTAGCTGTCGAACACGAATGGGCCGCTGCCGACGAGGTTCTTGATGTCGGAGCTGTCCTGGAAGCTCAGCTTGAGCGTCTTCTCGCCCACGATGCCGCTGTGGTAGAAGGTCAAGGCCCGGATGAAGCCGTACGCCGGTCGGGAGAACTTCACCGCCACGGTGTCGGCGTCGGTCACGGTCGCGCTCTCGAACCCGGCCGGCCAGGTGTAGGTGCCCGGGATGCCGAGCGCCTTGTCGCCCTTGCCTTTGATCGTCAGGTTGTCGGCGACGACTTGCGCGTTCAGCGCCGAGCCGTCGCTGAACGTCACACCCTTGCGGATTTTCAGGGTGAACTGGGTGCTGTCGGGGTTGGCCGTCCACGACTCGGCCAGCCACGGCCTGAGCGTGCTCGACTCCGCGTCCCAGTAGACGAGCCGGTCGACGAGAGCGCTGAAGATGATGCCCGGCTCCCAGTCGTTGACGTCGGTCCATTGGAAGTCGGGGTTGTCGTAGGAGGCGAGGTAGACCAGGTTGCCGCCGGACACCGGCGCGCCGGCGTTCTGCGATGGCGAGGCCGCCGGGTTCGAGCCGCATGCGGCCAGGACGGTGACGAGCGCTACCGCGATGGTCGCGGTCAATGCTGAAGCGGTACGGCCTGAGCGGCGCCGGGCGCTACCGGGCCGAGCAGGGGGTTGACCGTCGAACATGTGAAGTTGCTCCTTCTCGGGGCTCATGCGATGCCGAGGTTCTCGGCCAGCAGACGGGACTCGTACTCGCGGCGGAACAGCCCGCGCCGCTGCAGTTCGGGCACGACGTTGTCGACGAAGAAGTCGGCCGGCCCGCGGTGGTACGGAGGGAACAGCTGGATCCCGTCGAAGACCCGCTCGACGAAGTTCGCCTCGAGCCAGTCGGCGAAGCCTGCGGTGTCGCCGACGAAGATCTGCTCGCCGTGCAGGTGGCTCTGCACCGCGTGGTACAACTCGGCCAGCGTGAGATCCTCGCCGAGTCGCTTGGCCAGCAGATCGTGCAGCCAGTGCGCGTCGTCGAGACCGCCGCGTTTCACGGTGCTCGCCTCCCTGGCCAGGCCGCCGCTCCGGTTGGTCTTGAGGGCGTCGCCGCTCAGCCGTTCCAGCGGCAGCACGTCGGCCGCCCGGCTCGACGCCCGGACACCGGCCAGGTCGACGCCGAACACCTTCGAGAAGTAGGCCGGGATGACCTCTTCGGTCTGGACGCGATGGGCCTCATTGAATTTCTCCCGCGCCTCGCGCTTGGTGCCGGCGACGAAGAACGTGATGCCGGGGATGATCAGGAACTTGTCGGGATCGCGTCCTGCCTCGGCGACCTGTTGCTTGACCTGTTGGTAGCGGCGCTTGCCCTCCTCGAATCCGTAGTACGGGGAGAAGCGCACCTCGGCGTGGCGGATCCCGAGTTCGAGTGAGCGGGCCGACTCGCCGACATGGATCAGCGGCACCTTGCGCTGCACCGGCGGCGGCGCGTTCAACGGGCCCCGAACCTGGAAGTGCTTGCCCACGAAGTCGATCGGGTGCCAGCTGTCCGGCCGGATCAGGGTGCCGCCGTCACGGTCGTCGAGCAGTAGGTCGTGGTCCCAGCTGTCGTGCAGCAGCCGGAACAACACCTCGGTGAACTCGTCCGCGCGGTCGTACTTGGACTGCTCGCCGGGCAGCGGCCAGCCGCCGAAATTGCCCGCCGGTCCGCCCTCCCGGTCGATGCCGTAGACGAGGTTCACGCCGATGCGGCCGGCACTGAACCGGTCCGCGGTCGCGATCTGCCGGGCGACGAAGTACGGGTGCTCGAAGGAGGTGTTGTAGCTGGGGAAGAACCCGACATGCTCGGTGACGGCCGCGAGCGTGCCGGCGTACACCGAGTTGTCCCACCGGAAGACCCGGTTCAGGCGGTTCGGTTCGGTCGCGAGCGCGCTGCCGCTGAAGACGTAGTCGAGCTTGCCCCGCTCGGCGATGCGGGCGACGTCGACGATGACGCTCGGGTCCAGCAGTCCAGAGTTCGTGGCGCCCGGCAGCCGCCAGGCCTCCAGATCCCATCCGGTTCCATAGGCGGCCAGGCCGATCCTGAGCCGGCGTGCAGAAGACACGACTGTTCCTTCCGTACTGAGAGAGGCACGCGCCACGGCAGGAGCCGCCGAACGATCGGCAGGCAGCAGGGATCGGGGGAGCGGCGCGCGGGTGCGGTGAAAGAGGCTTGGCTGATCAGCGACAGCGCGCGCTGCAGACCAACATCATGTCGACGGCACGGCGGCGCGTCAGCAACGCTGACCGCATCCCCGCCATCACCGAACCTCCATGTGGATCCACTTTGAATCCATACCGTATCACTAGGAACTCGGCATGGCTACAGTGGTGATCGACAGCGGTGCGCAGCGAGGAGATGTTCCCAGGTGGCAGCACAGAACGAGAACCCGGCGAAGCACGTCGGCGCGGACGACATCTACACCCAGATCCGGCGCCGGATCGTCGAGGGGCACGTCACGCCGGGCCTGACGCTCGGCGAAGCTCAGCTCGCCTCCGAGTACGGCGTGTCCCGCACGCCGGTCCGCAACGCCCTGGCCCGGCTCGAACAGGACGGCCTGTTCGAACGCGTGCGCTTCGGATACGCAGTGCCCGTCCGCAGTCCCGAACAGGTCGTCGAGCTGTTCGAGGCCCGCATCATCCTCGACCTCGCCGCGGCCGAGCTGGCCGCGCAGCGGCGCAGTGAGCTCGATCTGGCCCGGCTCCGGCACCTTCTCGAGCAGGCCGAGGCTGCCACCGGGGCAGACCTGATCCACATCAACGATGCGTTCCACGACGCATTGCGCGACGCGGCCCACAACCCGACGGTGGCGCAGTTGGCGAGCCGGGTCGACGCTCAGCTGGCCGCCTACGAAGCCCGGCCGGCCGGCACGCCCGACGATCGGCAGACCACCCAGGACGAGCACCGGCGGGTGTTCGACGCCGTCCACGACCGTGATCCGGCCCGGGCGCGCAGCGAACTGCAGGCCCACGTTGAACGGGCACGCGATCTGCGCATCGCCGCGCTCGCCCGCGAAGACCGCAAGACCTGATCCGCGCTGGGCCTGCCCGACGGCCGGTTCGGCCCGGATGCCCCGGTCAGCACCGCCGACCTGCCCGCGGACATTCCCCGTCAGGAAGGCCGCCGGTCACTGATCGCGGGCCGGGACCGTGTACTGCAGCAGCAGCGTGTCGATCCAGCGGCCGTGCTTGTGGCCGACCGCAGTCAGGCGGCCAGCGTCGGTGAAGCCCGCCCGCCGGTGCAGGGTGGCCGAGGCGTCGCTACCCGTGTCGGCGATGACCGCGATCACCTGGCGCACGTCGGCGGCGGCGCAGGACTCGAGCAGCGCGCGCAGCAGCAGCGTGCCGAAGCCCGCGCCGGTGTGCCCCGGCGCCAGGTAGATCGAGTCCTCGACGGTGTGCCGGTACGCGGGCTTGGGCCGCCACGGTCCCACGTACGCGTAGCCGGCGACCTCGCCGCCCGCCTCGCCCACGAGGAACGGCAGGCCCCGCTCGGCCAGGTCGTCGAGGCGCCCTCGCCAGTCGGCGGTCGACGGCGGGTGCTGCTCGAACGTGGCCACCGTGCCGGTGACGTAGTGCGCGTAGATGTCCGCGACGGCGGCGAGGTCGCCGGGCGCGGCCGGGCGGACGAGGAGGTTCGGGGCCATGACCCCATCAGATCATGCAGGCCCGCGGATGGTAGGCGAGCGCGACGCCCTCTGTGCCGGCCTGGAAATCGCCCAGCCGGGCCGGCGATAGAGTGCGCCGGTGCAGGTTCGGCTCCTGGGTCCGATCGACGTGCTCGTGGACGGTGCCGCGCGGCCGGTGCCGGGACTGCGGCGTCAGGCGGTCCTCGCCGCGCTGGCCGTCGTGCCCGGCGAGGTCGTCGCCGCGGACCGGCTGATCGAGATCGTGTGGGGCGCCGACCCGCCCGCGACCGCGCCGAACGCGCTGCAGCAGCACGTGTCGTTCCTGCGTGACCGGCTGGGCAGCCGCGACGCGATCGTGGCCCGGCCGCCCGGGTACGCGCTCCAGCTCGACGGCGACGCCACCGACGCCGCCGAGGCCGATCGGCTGGTACGGCTCGCCGCCGAGGCCACCGAGCCGGCCGAGCGGGTGCGGCTGCTGCGCGCCGCGCTCGGGCTGTGGCGGGGCCGGGCCCTCGCCGATGCGGCCGAGCTGCCGGGCTTGCGGGCCGCGGCCGAGCGCCTCGACGCCCTCTGGCGCACCGCCCGGGCCGCCCTCGTCGAGGAGCGGCTCAGGCTCGGCGAGCACGCCGCCGTGCTGGCCGACCTCGAGCGGATGACCCGCGAGCGGCCCCTGGACGAGCGGCTGCACGGGCAGCTGATGCTGGCCCAGTACCGCGACGGGCGGCGCGCCGAGGCCCTCGACAGCTACCAGCGGCTGCGGCGCGCGCTCGGCGAGGAGCTCGGCCTGGACCCCGGGCAGGCGCTGCGCGACCTGCACGCCGCCATCGTGCGGCGCGACCCGATGCCGGACCCGGCCGGCGGCGCGGGCCCGGCGGCGCCCACCGCGGTGCCGGCCCAGCTGCCCCTGGCCGTGCGCGGGTTCACCGCCCGCCGGGCCGAGCTGGCGTGGCTCGACGACCTTGCCAGCGGGGCCTGCGTCATCACCGGGCCGGCCGGCGTGGGCAAGACCAGCCTCGCGGTGCACTGGGCGCAGGGCGCGGCCGCGCGGTTCCCGGACGGGCAGCTCTACGTCTCGCTGCGCGGCTTCGACCCGGCCGGCCCGGCCATGGACCCGGCCGAGGCGCTGCGCGGGTTCCTGCTCGCCCTCGGGCTGCCCGCCGAGAAGCTGCCCTCCGGCGTGGACGAGCTGGCCGCCCTGTTCCGCGGTACCGTATCCGGCCGCCGCGTGCTCGTGGTGCTCGACAACGCCCGCGACGCGGACCAGGCCCGGCCGCTGCTGCCCGGCGCGCCCGGCTGCCTGGCGCTGGTCACCAGCCGCGACCGGCTCGCCCCGCTCGTCGCCGCCGGCGCGCACCCGGTCGCCCTGGACCTGCTCACCGGCGCCGAGGCCCGCGACCTGCTGGCCAGCCGGCTCGGCGCGGACCGGGTGGCGGCCGAGCCCGGCGCCGTCGAGGACATCATCGCCAGCTGCGCGCGGCTGCCCCTGGCCCTGGCCGTCACCGCCGCGCTGGCCGCCACCCGGCCGGGGGCGTCGCTGGCCACGCAGGCGGCGCAGCTGCGGGCCGCCGCCGGGGGCCTCGACGCGCTCGACGGCGGCGACGCGGCCACCGACGTGCGGGCCGTGTTCTCGTGGTCGTACCGCGCGCTCGACCCGGCCGCCGCCCGCCTGTTCCGGCTCCTCGGGCTGCACCCGGGCCCGGACTGCACGGTGCCCGGCGCGGCCAGCCTCGCCGGGCTCGGCGTGGAGGAGGTCCGGCCGTTGCTGCGCAGGCTCGTCGAGGCCAACCTCGTCGCCGAGCGGACCCTCGGCCGCTTCGCGCTGCACGACCTGCTGCGCCAGTACGCGACCGAGCGGGCGCGGGCGAGCGAGGACGCCGGGGAGCTCCGCCTCGCGGCGCATCGCGGCCTCGACCACCATCTGCACACCGCCCGCGCCGCCACGCACCTCATCGACCCCGGCCGCCGCCCGGTCGACCCCGGCCCGCCGCTGCCGGGCGTCACCATCCCGCCGCTGGGCGACCGTGACCGGGCGATGGCCTGGTTCACGGCGAACCACCAGGTGCTCACCGCGGCGATGCGCATGGCCGCCGCCGACGGCTTCGATACGCACACCTGGGCGCTGGCGTGGGCCGTGATGCCGTACCTCAACTGGCGCGGCCAATGGGACGAGATCCTCGCCGCCGAGGCCCGGGCCATCGACGCGCTCGGGCGCCTCGACGAGCCCGAGGCGCTGGGCCAGGCCCACCTCGACGTCGGCCGGACCTACGCCCGGCTCGGCCGCTTCGACGAGGCGGCCGTGCACCTCGACCAGGCCATCGCCCAATTCGCCGGCATCGGCTACGTGGACGGCCAGGCCCGGGTGCACTACATCCTCGCCTACAACCTGCAGAGCCAGGGCCGCGACCGGGAGTCGCTGCCGCACACCGAGCGGGCGACCGAGCTGTTCCGCGCCAACGGCGACCTGCTGTGGGCGGGCCGGTCCATCGGCAGCCAGGGCTGGGTCCTCGCCCGGCTCGGCGAGCACGAGCGCAGCCTGGAGGCCTGCCGCGAGGCGATCGAGCTGTCCAGCCGCTTCGACGACCGGTTCCCGCAGGCGGCCTCCCTGCACAGCATGGGCTACGCCCTGCACCACCTCGGCCGGCACGGGGAGGCGATCGACAGCTTCCGCGAGGCACTGCGGCTGCTGGAGGGCTTCGGCGACAGCACCGCCCTCGCCGACGTCTTCCTGCACCTCGGCGACGCCCTCGCCGCGCATGGCGAGCGACCGGCCGCCGTCGAGTGCTGGCGGCGCGCGCTGCGGCTGCGTGAGGACCTCGCCGACCCGAGCGCCGAGGAGGTCCGCGAGCGGCTCAGCGGGGACGGGTGACCGTCGTGGCGAACGCCTCGACGGCGTCGACGACGGCCTCGAAGCGGGGCGAGTGGAACAGGTCGAAGGCGTGCTGGCCGCCGGGGAGCTCGACGTAGTACACCGGATTCGCCGACACCTCGCGCAGGCGCCCGGCGAACGCGCGGTTGTCCGCGACGGACACGAGCGGGTCATTGTCGCCGTGCACGATCAGCACCGGTGGGGCGGGAGCGGTGGCCAGGGCCAGCACGAGCACGGGGATCGCGTAGCCGGGAGGCATTACCGCTCCTTCACGGCGAGGGCGAGCGCCGGCAGCATCGCCGCGGCGGTCAGCAGGAACGTCAGGGGGTACCCGGCCGAGGTCACGACCAGCCCGGCCAGCAGCGCGCCGCCGGCCATCCCAAGATCATAGGCGGTGTTCCAGATCGCGCTGACGATCAGCTCGCCGCCGGCCGGCGCGCGGTCGTACATCAACGCGAGGGTCGCGTTCTGCAGCACCCCGAAGCCGGCGCCGAAGACCAGCGCCCCGCCGATCACCGCGGCCGCGCTGCCGGTCAGCGCCATGGCCGCCATGCCCGCCACGGCCAGCGCCAGGCCGGGCACCAGCAGCCGGGCCGGGCCGCGGCGGTCGCCGAGCCGCCCGGCCACCC
>NZ_BAAARV010000002.1:595-7515 GCF_039532525.1 Dactylosporangium salmoneum | reverse complement strand
GGTGGCCGTGGCCCTCGCCGGCGGCATCGCGACCGCCGCCGGGTTCGAGCGCCCGTACTGGGCGATGACCGCCGCCCTCGTCCCGCTCTCCGTGGTCACGCTGCGCCGGCAGGTGACCCGCGGCGTGCACCGCGCGGCGGGCACCGTGGCCGGGCTCGGGGTGGCGGCCGGGCTGCTCGTCGCGCCGCTGCCCATCGAGGCCACCATCGCGCTGGTGGCGCTCTGCCAGGCCGGCGCCGAGCTGCTGGTCGGCCGCCACTACGCCGCCGCGATGGTCTTCATCACCCCGCTGGCGCTGCTCGTCGGGCAGATCGCCGCTCCGCAGCCGGTGCCCGGGCTGCTCGTGGCGCGGCTCGTCGAGACGGTGATCGGGGTGGGCGTGGGGGTGGCGACCGCCGTCGCCACCCGCGAGTGACGCGCCTACAGCAGGTCGAACTCCTCCCAGGGGCCGATCGCGGTGCGGTTGGCGATGAGCGGGGACGCGCCGGCGTTGTCGGCGCAGACGTACTTGCCGTTGGCCAGGGCGCGCAGGGAGACGCTGCCGTCGGGGTTGGGGATCAGGTCGAACGTCTCCCAGGAGCCGACGGCGGCGCGGTTGGCGATGAGCGGGGACGCGCCCGCGTTGTCGGCGGTGACGATGCTGCCGTTGGCGTGCGCGCGCAGGGCGATGCGCCCGCTACCGAGGTCGATGCGGTCGTACTGCTCCCAGGGCCCCACCGCCGTGCGGTTGGCGACGAGCGGGGCCGCGCCGGCGTTCTCGGCGGTGACCAGCTTGCCGTTGGCGTGGGCCCGCAGGCTGACCACAGTGGACGGTGGCGGGGTGGAGGTACCGAACAGGGAAAGATCGACGGCGTTGGCGATGGCCTGCAGCCCGGCCTCGTTCGGGTGCAAATGGTCGCCGGAGTCGTACGCGGGCAGGAACCACGTCGGCCGGGCCGGGTCGTGCGTGGCGGTGTCCTGGTCCACGACCCCGTCGCAGCCGCTGCCGGCCGAGCGCACGAACGCGTTGAACGCCTGCCGCCCGTTCTCCCCGGCCTGCGTCCAGTACCCGGCCCCTTGGAACGGCGTGAGCGTCGAGCACAGGAACTTGACCCCGGCCGCGTGGGCGCGGGCGATGAGCTGCTTGGTCGCCGTGACGAGCTGGTCGCCGGTGACCGCGCCGCCGGTGCTGCCGAGGTCGTTGATCGGGTCGTCGGCGAAGATGACCCACTTGACCCCGGCCTGCCCGAGCACGTCGCGGTCGAAGCGGTTGGCCGCGCTCGGCCCGGCGCCGTCGGCAAGCAGCCGGTTGCCGCTGATGCCCTCGTTGAGCACCCCGATGCTCCGCCCCGCGGCCCGCAGCCGCGCGGCCAGGTCGTCGGGCCAGCGCCGGTTGGCGTTCGCGCCCGAGCCGACCCCGTCGGTGATCGACGCGCCGAGCGCCACCACCGCGCCCTCGGCGGCCGCGTTCTGCACGTCGAGCCCGGTGAGGAAGAAGTAGTTGGTGCGCGTCTGGGCGCCGGCGAGCGAGGCGCTGCCGGCCACGTCCCCGGCGGCGACGTAGTTCGTCTGGTTGCCGAAGTCGTGGACGGTGGCGTTGCCGGTCGGCGCCGGCAGGTAGAAGCTCACCGCCACGTCGGCGCCGGGGTCCACGGTGAAGGCCACGGCGTCGCTGGTGACGCTGCCGCCCACCGGGATCGAGACCTGCCCCGCGCCGGCGAACGTGACCACCCGGTCGGTCGCGGGGTCGACGGAGCTGCCCGAGGTACGCCGGGCGATGTGCACGTCACCGACGACGACCGCCTGGCTGCCGAACGCGTTGGAGAGCCGGATCCGCGCCGCCGTCCCACCGATGGCGGTGTGCACGACCTGCCGCAGGGTCTGCTGGTTGAACGTGGTGCCGCTGCTCTGCGGCGCCACACCCCAGGTCCCGGTCCACCCGGGCGCGGCCGATGCGCCGCCCGCCCGCCAGACGATGCCACTGAACGCCAGCACGACCGCGATCGCGGCGCCGGCGAGCTTCCGAGAGCTCATGACTTCCATTCCCGATCATTTGGTACGGCCAGAAGCCACGATTCGCCGCAATCGTGTTCGGGCCTAACCATAGCCGTTCTTCGATCGATGCGCACGACCTCGGGCATGCTATGGTCTAGGTTGTCTAGACGACATGGAGGAGCTGTGGCCAAGACGCCGCTCTACGTGCGGATCGAGCGGGAGCTGCGGGCGCGCCTCGCCGGGGCGCGGCCCGGCGACCCGGTGCCCGCCGAGTCCGCACTCGCCGAGGAGTTCGGCGTCGCCCGGATGACCGTGCGGGCGGCGCTCAACGCCCTGGAGGCCGACGGGCTGATCGAGCGGATCCAGGGCCGGGGCACGTTCGTGCGGCAGCGACCCGCCCCGCGGGCGGCCGGCACGCTGATGAGCTTCCACGACCAGGTCCGCGGCTGGGGCCGCACCCCGTCCTCCCGGCTGCTGGAGGCCGAGGTCAGGCCCGCCTCCGCCGAGGAGGCCACCGCGCTGCAGCTGGCCGCGCGGGCGCCGCGGGTGGTGGCGATCGCGCGGGTGCGGCTGGCCGACGGCGTGCCGCTGGCCGTGGAGTACGCCTGCTTCCCGCCGCACCTGGACGCCCTGCTCGATCGGGACCTGGAGAGCGGCTCGCTGCACCGCGCCCTGCACGACCTCGGCCTGCGCCCCACCCTGGGCTCCTCGACGCTGACCGCGCAGCCGGCCGGCCCCGACGCCGAGCACCTGCACGTCCCGGCGACGGAGCCGCTGCTGGTCGAGGCCCGGTGCATCGTCGACCAGCGGTCCGCGCCCGTGGAGTACACGATCAGCCGCTACGTCGGCGCCCGCTACGCCCTGCACGTCACCTTCGACGTCCAGCCACCGAGATAGGAGCCCGATGATGCACGTCGCCAAGATGATCGACCACTCGCTGCTGCGCCCCGAGCTGACCACCGCCGACATCCACCGGGGCTGCGACATCGCCGCCCGCCGCGCCGTCGCCTCGGTCTGCGTGCGCCCCTCCGACGCCGGCCTGGCCAGGACCGCGCTGGCCGGCACCGGCGTGCTCGTCGGCAGCGTGGCCGGCTTCCCGCACGGCGACACCCTCACCGCGGTCAAGGCCGCCGAGACCCGGGCACTCGTCGACGCCGGCGCCGACGAGATCGACATGGTCCTGCACATCGGCCGCCTGCGCGACGGCGACGCCGCCTACGTCCGCGACGACATCGCCGCCGTGGTCGCCGCCGCCCAGGGCCGCACCGTCAAGGTCATCCTGGAGAACGCCTACCTCGCCGACGAGCAGAAGGTCGCCGCGTGTCGCCTCGCCGAAGAGGCCGGCGCCCACTTCGTGAAGACCAGCACCGGCTTCGCCCCGGGCGGCGCCACCCTCGCCGACATCCAGCTGATGCGCGCCAGCGTGTCCCCGCACATCGAGATCAAGGCCGCCGGCGGCGTCCGCACCCTCGACACGCTCCTGACGCTGCACGAGGCCGGCGCGACCCGCTTCGGCGCCACCGCCACCGAGGCCATCCTGGACGAGCTCGCCGCCCGCGAACGCGGCGAGCGCCCCACGCAAGCGCCGGCGGCGACCAGCGGCGGCTACTGACGCCGGACCGCCGCCACTACGGTGACACTATGACGGACTGGCTCACCGACACCCGCGCCTCCTACGACACGGTCGCCGCCGCCTACGCCGACGCGGTCCGCGGCTCGCTGACCGGCGACCCGTACGTGCGGGCCGCGCTCTCCCTGTTCGCCACCCTGGCCGGCGGCGACGGACCGGTGGCCGACGCCGGCTGCGGGCCCGGCCACGTGACCGCCCACCTGCGCGGACTGGGCGTCGACGCCTTCGGCCTGGACCTGTCCCCCGCGATGATCGACGTGGCCCGCCGCGACCACCCCGGCGTGCGTTTCGAGGTCGGTTCCATGACCCGGCTGCCGCTCGAGGACGCGTCCCTGTCGGGCCTGCTCGCCTGGTGGTCGCTGGTCCACACCCCGGACGAGGCCCTGCCGCAGATCCTGTCCGGGTTCCACCGCGTGCTGCGCCCGGGCGCCCCGCTGGCCGTCGGCTTCCACGCCGGCGAGGGCGCCCGGCTGAAGACCGAGGGCTACGGCGGCCACCCGATGCACGTGTACGTCTACCGCCGTACCCCGGCCGCGATGACCGCCCGCCTGCAGGAGGCGGGCTTCACCGTCGAGGCGGAACTGTGCCTGGACCCGTCGACCCCGTCACCGAGCGCCGTGCTCTTCGCCCGAAGCTGAGGACCCCGGCGAGACCTCAGCCGTTCAGGGAGGCGGCGGCCTGGCGCAGGCGGGTCACGGTGCGGTCCTGGCCCAGGGCGACGATGGTGTCGTCCAGCGGCGGCGAGACCGGCTTGCCGACCAGGGCCAGGCGCGCGGTCATGAACGAGCGGCGGCGGTTCAGCCCCGACTCGGCCACCACCGCGTCCAGCGACGCCGTGATCTGGGCCTTCTCGAACGGGTCGAGGGCCTCCAGGGTCTTGGCGAAGGCCTCCAGGGCGGCGCGGGCGTCGGCCGGCGGCAGGCCGTGCTTGGCCAGGTCGGCCGGCTGGATCTCGACCGTCTCGGCGGCCAGCCAGCCCAGCTGCTCCGGCAGCTCGGCGAGCTTCTTGGTCCGCTCGCGCAGCGGCACGACCAGGGTGCGGATGTCCTGCGCGGTGAGGCTGCCGGGCAGGAACGGCTCGGCGGCCGCCAGGAACGCGTCGTCGTCCAGGGCGCGCAGGTAGTGGCCGTTGAGCCAGTTCAGCTTGTCGATGTCGAAGACCGGGCCGACCGGGTTGACCCGGGCGAAGTCGAAGGACTCGACGACCTCGTCGAAGGTGAAGATCTCCTTGCCGTCGGGCATGGAGTAGCCCATGAGGGCGAGGAAGTTGACCAGGGCCTCGGGGAGGTAGCCCTCCTCCTGGAACCACTTGAGGCGGGCGGCCGGGTTCTTGCGCTTGCTGATCTTCGAGCGGTCGGCGTTGCGCAGCAGCGGCATGTGGGCGTACTGCGGCGCCGCCCAGCCCAGCCAGCGGTACAGCAGCAGGTGCTTGGCGGTCGAGCTGATCCACTCCTCGCCGCGGATGACGTGGGTGACGCCCATCGCGTTGTCGTCCACGACCACGGCCAGGTGGTACGTCGGGAACCCGTCCGCCTTGAGGATGACCTGGTCATCGGGCTGCGGCGGGGTGATCTCGCCGCGGATGAGGTCGGTGAAGGCGATCCGGGCGTCGGCCGGCACGAGCATGCGCAGCACCGGGACCTCGGTGAAGCCCGGCAGCTCGGCCCGCTCCTCGCGGGTCTTGCCGTAGCAGAGCCGGTCGTAGCCGGTCGGGATCTTGAGCTTCTGCTGGCGCTCGCGCATCTGCGTGAGCCGCTCGGAGGAGCACCAGCACTCGTAGGCGTGCCCCTCGGCGAGCAGCCGGTCGGCCACCTCGCGGTAGATCGGCAGGCGCTCGGACTGCCGGTACGGCGCCGCGGGGCCGCCCACGTCCGGGCCCTGGTCCCAGCTGAACCCGAGCCACCGCAGGGTGTCGAAGACCTGCTGCTCGCTGCCCTCGACGTAGCGCGTGCGGTCGGTGTCCTCGACCCGCAGGATGAACTCGCCACCGTTGCGGCGGGCGAACGCGAGGTTGAACAGCGCGGCATACGCGGTGCCCACGTGCGGGTCGCCGGTCGGCGACGGCGCGATGCGGGTGCGCACGGGGCGCTCGGTGCCAGGAGTGCTCACCATCCCGACATTACGACACACCCCGTGACCGTCCCGCACCGGGTTATCGCGAACCCGCCGCTACTCCGGCAGCTCGTACTCCAGCCAGATCCGGTGCGTGCCGTCCGCATCGACGGTCAGGCCGCCGGTCCCGGTGATCCCGGCCAGCTCGCCGGTGCCGCTGCTGGGGACGATCGCGAAGTACTCCCCGGTGCGGTCGTTGCCCGAGGTGGACGCCGAGTGCACGAAGTTGAACGCGCCCGGCCGCCCGCCGACGCTCCCCTCGAACGATTCCATGGCGATGTACGTCCCGACCGCCGACGCCTGGTCGAACGCGGCCGTGAACAGGGTCGCCGCCCGGCCGGCGATCTCGCCGTCGAACGCCTTCTCCATCTGGGCCAGCCCGACCGGCAGCGCCGTGGCGATCGCGGGCTCCGGGGCGACCGTGGTGGGGACGAAGCTCTTCACGCTGAACGTTCCGCTCGCTCGCATGGGCGCAGCGTAACCGGAAACCCGCGTGCTGGCGGGGATCCGCCCGCCGTACCATGTGCGATGGCCGGGGCGGCTCCCAGGTGCGCTTCCTTCTCTTCTCATGTTCAGATTCAGCGTGCCGACTCTCCGCCCCGGCCTCTGCCTGCCCGCCCCAGGAGGCCCGCGACATGGACGCCCTCGCCACGGTACTGCTGCGTCGCGCAGGCGCCGTCCCGCTCCCCGCGCCCGCCGCCGCCCCGCCGGCCGACGGCCCGGAGTGGGTCGCCGCGCTCGAGGCCGACCTGGCCCGCCGCGGCCTGCTGCTGGCGCCGCCGCTGCGGGCCCGCTTCGCCGCCCTCGACCCGGCCGGGCGCCTGCGCTGGGCCGACTGGGTGTGCGCGGTCGAGGACCAGCGCACCGGCGCGGACCGCGACCACGTGCCGCTCTTCCGCGGCTTCCCCGACACCCCGGCCGACCCGGGGGCCCTGTTCGTCGACCGCCTCCTGGTCCACCTGCTGCAGGACGGCGACGCGCCCTGCATCCTGTGCGGCGCCGAGGGCACCGTCCACCCGCTCGACCCCTGCGGCCACGTGGTCTGCGCGGCCTGTTTCGACCCGCGGCGCTTCTCCGCCTGCCCCATCTGCGGCCGCCGCCTGACCGAGGGCCGCGCCTACCTGCCGCTGCCCGCGGCCGCTCCCCCGGGCGCCGGCGGCACCGAGCCGGTCCGGCTGCGCCGCCTGCGCCTGGCCGGCGACCC
>NZ_BAAARV010000002.1:0-514 GCF_039532525.1 Dactylosporangium salmoneum | reverse complement strand
CCTGGTCGGCGCGACCGCGCCCGGGCAGCTCGACTGGCTGCCCGCGACGGTCCCGGCCCGGGAGACCCTGGCCCTGGTGCTCGCCTGGGCGCTGCCCGGCGCCGTGGACGCCGTGGCCGCCCGGTGGGGCACGGTCACCGACGTGGCGCGGACCCTGTGGGCGTACTCCGGCGGCGACCCCGGCCTCGTCCTGCCCCGCCACCGCGACGAGGACGGCCCGCGCGAGGCCTGGCGCCCGGCCGGCGAGCCGCGGGTCACCGTGGACGTTCCCCGGGTCGCCGCGCTGCCGCGCCCGGTCCGCCGGGCCGCGGTCGCGTTCGTCGACCGCCTCGACGTCGTGACCGCCGCCGAGGACATCTTCCGCCACCCGGCGGTGTGGAAGCGCCTCGCCGAGCGGCTGCACCCGTTCGAGCGCGTCGCCGCGCACCCGCGCGCCGCGGTCGTCTTCGCCGCGCTGCGCGCCACCCGGTCGCCGGCCGGCGGCCCGCTCGGGCGCGCCATGGCCGGCGCGGCC
>NZ_BAAARV010000001.1:0-34240 GCF_039532525.1 Dactylosporangium salmoneum | reverse complement strand
CCCGTCGCCGAGGACGCTGCCCGCTGAGGTCGACAGCGGGCCCCGGGACGTGCCGGCGGTGGCGCTCACGTTCCACGGGCAGGGCGAGCCGGGCGTGGTCGGCGGGCTGCTCGACGCCCTCGCCGCCGAGCACGTCAAGGTGACCGTCCTGGCCGTCGGCGTGTGGGTGCAACAGCAGCCCGAACTGGCCCGCCGGGTCCTCGCCGACGGGCACGAGCTGGGCAACCACACGCTCAACCACGACGACATCAAGGCCATGAATGACGCCCGCGCCTACGCCGAGATCGCCGGGTGCGCCGAGGCCCTGCGCGAGGTGAGCGGCACGATCGGGCGCTGGTTCCGGCCCTCGCAGACGCAGCGCAGCACGCCGCGGATCCGGGCGCAGGCTGAACGGGCCGGGTACGCCACCTGTCTGTCGTACGACATCGACTCACTGGACTACACGGATCCCGGCGCGGACGCGATCGTGCGCACTACGCTCCAGGGCGTGCGAAACGGCTCGATCGTCAGTCTTCATTTCGGACACGCCGGCACGGTCACCGCGATACCGAAGCTCCTCGCCGGCTTGCGCGACCGCGGTCTGCGCCCGGTCACGGCGTCGGAGCTGCTGGCGTGACGGCCCGGCTCCTGACCGGACGGATCGTCGCGGTGCTCGTACTGCTCGGGGCGCTGGTCGCGGCCTGCTCCTCGGCCAAGTCCGAGAGCGAGCACCCGGCCGGCCCGGGCGACGACAACGCCCCGGCCAACATGACCGGCATGCCGGGCATGAGCACCGGGCCACTGCCGAGCGGGAGCGCCGGCACGAGCCCCGGCCCGGGCCTGCCGGGCATGCCGCCGCTGCTCGACCCGCACGACGTGTACGCCGCGGACCGGCCCAACGCGTTCGCCGACAAGGTCCGCAACGACCCGCCGCGCATCTACGTGCCGAACCTCGGCAGCAACACCGTGACGATCATCGACCCGGCGACGTTCACGATCATCCAGACGGTCAAGGTCGGCGGCGGCCCGCAGCACGTGGTCCCGTCGTGGGACCTGCGCACCCTGTGGGTCAACGACAACACCGGCAACGCGCTCGTGCCGATCGACCCGGCGACGAGCACCTTCGGCAAGCCGATACCCGTCGACGACCCCTACAACCTGTACTTCACCCCCGACGGCAAGTACGCGATGGTCATGTCCGAGGCGCGGCACAAGATCGTGTTCCGCGACCCGCACACGATGGCGATCGTTCGCGAGCTCACCGTGAACTGCTCCGGGGTCAACCACGCCGACTTCTCGCCGGACGGCCGCTACTTCATCGCCACGTGCGAGTTCTCCGGCGACCTCGTCAAGGTCGACGTCGCCAAGCAGGAGGTCATCGGCCAGCTGCACCTGCCGGGCGAGCACGCCATGCCGCAGGACGTCAAGATCTCACCGGACGGCCGCACCTGGTACGTCGCCGACATGCACACGTCCGGCGTGTGGATCCTCGACGGCGACCAGTTCACGGTGCGCTCGTTCCTGGCCACCGGCTCCGGCGCGCACGGGCTGTACGTCAGCCGCGACTCGAAGTACCTCTACATCGCCAACCGCGGCGAGGGCTCGGTGTCGCTGCTGGACTTCGCCACCGGCACGCTCGCGGCGAAGTGGCAGATCCCCGGCGGCGGCAGCCCCGACATGGGCGGCGTGTCGGCGGACGGCACGGTGCTGTGGCTCTCCGGCCGCTACAACGGCGAGGTCTACGCGATGTCGACGGCGGACGGCCACCTGCTGGCCAAGATCAAGGTCGGCACCCAGCCGCACGGCCTGTGCATCTGGCCGCAGCCGGGCCGCTACTCCCTGGGCCACACGGGCATTCTGCGCTGAGGCAACTGGACGGTTTCGCCACCGTCCCCGGGACCGACGGGACGGTGGCGCGCATCGCCGCCGTCCCCCGTTGTGAGCATGCGATGCGCCGCAGGCGGACTAGACTGGTGGCAGTGCATGTCGGCTCGCTGTCCCAGCTGGTGCGACCGACACCTCCACCCCGTGTTGTGGGGATCGCGGTCGTCGCCCTGCTGATCGTGGTCGAGACCCTGCTGGTCTATCCGCTCCGGCAGGTCATGACACCGGTCCTTTCGGGCATGATCTACATCGCCGGGGTGCTGGTGGCCTCGATGATGTGGGGCATGTGGCTCGGACTGGCCACCGCGGTCGCGAGCACGTTGGCGTTCGACTTCTTCCACGTCCAACCCGTCGGGCAGTTCGGCGCCTCGAACGTGCGGGAAGTCGTCGAGTTGGCGATCCTGCTCCTCGTCGCGGTGCCGATGAGCGCGGTGGCAGACCTCTCGCGGCTGCGCGCCGCCCAGGCCGCGGAGTCCGATCTCACCGCCGAGATGGCCCGGCTGCTGCTGCACGCGGACGACCTCACCGCGGTGTTGCCCGCTGTCGCACAGTCCATCGCGCGGTCTCTCGAACTGCCGGAGGCGGCGATCCACCTCGCGGCCGTCCCCGGTGATGACCGGCGATCGGCGCTCCCCCTGCGCGCCAGCACCGTCCAGCTCGGGACCCTGGTCGTGCCGGCCGACGTACCCGAACGGACAATGCAGCGGCTGCGGGAGCGTGTCGTGCCGTCATTGGCGTCGCTGCTGCAAGCCGGCCGGGAACGTGCGGCCGTGCTCGAATCGCTGGAAGCGAGCCGGGAGCAGCTGCGCCGGCTCGCCGCCGAACAAGCCGCGCTGGGGCGGGTGGCAAAGCTCGTGGCCCACGGCAGTCCTCCGCCCGACGTCTTCGACGCGATCACCACCGAGCTGCACGACCTGCTGGACGAGTACAGCACGTGGCTGTGTCGCTATGAGCCCGACGGCAAGGCCAGCGTTGTCTCGAGCAGCCCCATCGGCCTGAGCGCAAACCAGATGCGCTGGCCGATCGAGGGTGAGAACGTCCTGATCAAGGTGCGAGACACGGGCCGCGCCGCCAGAGTGGACACGTTCGAAGATGCGCCCGGTCCCGTCGCGGCGTTCGCCAGGAAGGTCGGCATCCGCGCCGTGGTCGGGGTGCCGATCGTGGTCGACGGGCGGCTGTGGGGCGTCGCGGGCGTTGCCTGGCCCCGGCCCGAGCCGCTGCCGGCCGATACCGAGGCACGCGTCGCGGATTTCACCGACCTCGCCGCCACCGCCATCGCCAATGCCGACAGCAAGGCCGAGCTCGCCGCGTCCCGGGCCCGGCTGGTCGCCGCGGCGGACCAGGCCCGCCAGCGCATCGAGCGCGACCTGCACGACGGCGCGATGCAGCACTTCCTCGCCGTCGCGATGCAGCTCGGCGCCGCGCAGGCCGCCCTGCCGCCGGAACAGCAGCAGGCCAGGGCGGAACTGTCGCGCGCCCTGTTCGGCCTGAACAGTGCCATGGACAACCTGCGCGAGCTCTCACGCGGCATCCATCCGACGTTGCTCGCTTCAGGCGGCCTGCCGTCCGCGCTCAAGGCACTTGCCCGCAGATCCCTGGTACCGGTCGACCTCGACCTCCACACCGGCCGGCGCATGCCCCCGGTGGTCGAGATGGCCGCGTACTACATCGTTTCCGAAGCACTCACCAACGCGGCCAAACACGCCCACGCCACCGTCGTGCACGTGCAGGCGACGACCCGGGACGACATCCTGCACCTGTCGATCCACGACGACGGCATCGGAGGCGCCGACCCGCACCGCGGAACCGGCCTCACCGGGATCCAGGACCGCGTCGAGGCACTCGGCGGACACCTCACCGTCACCAGCCCCGTCGGCGGCGGCACCCTGCTGCTGGCCACCATCCCGGCCGCCACCGTCCCCTGCGCTCCTGCGTAGCGGCGGTCAGGGTCGGACCGCCGCAGGTCAGCCGCGCCTTACCGGGAGGAGTGCCTGTCGGCGGGCGCCGAGCGGGTCGCGTGCAACGACGCCAGCAGCCGCAACCGGTCCGCGTCGGGGGTGTCCGGCTCGGCGGTGAAGACCAGCAGGACCGCGCCGGGACTGCCGGGCAGCGGATAGCTGTCCCGGGCCAGGGTGATGTCCCCGACCCCGGGCACCCGGAAGGTCTTGGTGTCGCTGACCGACTCGCGGATGTCGTGCCGGGCCCACAGCCGCCGGAACTCGGCGCTGCGGATGCTCAGCTCGCCGACGATCGCGATGGCGCGCGGATGGGTGGGGTCGGTGGCGACGGCGGCGCGCATCATGCCGATGCAGTCCAGCGCCTGCCGCTCCCAGTCCGGGCAGCTGCGCTCGCCGGTCAGCGCGTCGTCGAACATCAGCTGGAGCATGTTGAGCCGGCCGGGCGGATAGGCGTCCGGATCGCCGAGCAGCGCCTCCGCCATGGGGTTCCAGGCGAGCACGTCGAGGTGCCGGCCGAGCACGATCGCCGGGGTGTCCAGCACCCGCAGCAGCCGCCGGGTGCTGTCGGGCACCTTCTCGGGGCCGTGGTCCACCCGGGCGGGCATCGGCCGCCGGGCGGCGTGGGCCAGGGTGAACAGGTGCCGGCGTTCCTCGTCGTCCAGGCCGAGCGCCGCGGCGAGCGCGTCCAGGACGTCGTCGGACGGGCGTACCTCCCGGCCCTGCTCCATGCGCTGGTAGTAGTCGGTGCTCAGCCCGGCCAGCAGGGCCAGCTCCTCGCGCCGCAGCCCGGTGACCTTGCGCCGCCCGCCCGGCTCCAGGCCGACGTCACGGGGGCTCAGCCGGCTGCGCCGGGCACGCAGGAAGTCGCCGAGCTCACGGGCGTACGGATGGGTCATGCCGCAAGTGTGCCGCCGCGCCGGGCACCCAAGGTAGGTCCCGCAGACCTAGGCAACCGAGTACGACCGAACCCGCTCCCGCTGCTCCTAGCGTCGCCGGCATACCGCACCGATACTCCCAGGAGCAGCAGATGACCGGATGGACCGCCGACCGCATGCCCGCCCAGCACGGCCGGGTCGCCGTCGTGACCGGAGCGAACTCGGGCCTCGGACTGGTCACCGCGACCGAGCTGGCCCGCCGCGGCGCCCACGTCGTGCTCGCCGTGCGCAACACCGCGGCCGGCGAGGAGGCGGCCCGCCGGATCGGCGGCGACGCCGAGGTACGCGAGCTGGACCTGGCCTCGCTCGAGTCGGTGCGCACCTTCGCCGCGAAGCTGGCCGCCGACCACCCGGCGATCGACCTGCTGGTCAACAACGCCGGCGTGGTGCTGCTCGGTCCGCGCCGGACCACCGCCGACGGCTTCGAGCTGCAGCTCGGCACCAACATGCTGGGCCACTTCGCGCTGACCGGCCTGCTGCTGGGCAGGCTGGCCGCGGCGAGCGCACCCCGGGTGGTCAGTCTCAGCTCGATCACCCACAAGAACGCGCACCTCGACTTCGACGACCTGATGTTCGAGCGTGACTACCAGGCCTCCGCCGCCTACGGCCGGTCCAAGCTCGCCACCACGATCTTCGGCATCGAGCTGGACCGCCGCCTGCGCGCCGCCGGATCGCCGATCGTCAGCGTGCTCGCCCACCCCGGTCTCACCCGCACCAACCTGACGCCGCGCGCCTGGGAACACCGCGGCCGGCTCGGGCGGCTGTTCGCCTGGGCCGGCCTGCTGGCCACCCAGCCGGTGGAGCGGGGCGCCCTGCCGCAGCTGCGCGCCGCGACCGATCCCGATGTGCACGGCGCCCAGTTCTTCGGGCCGGCTCGGCTCTGGGAGACGCGTGGCCGGGTCGCCGAGGCCCGGCTCGGCCGGGAGGCGGCCGACCCGGCCGCCGGCAAGCGGCTCTGGGCGGCGGCCGAGGCGCTGACCGGCATCAGCTACCTCTGAACCCGGCGCCCATCGGCCGAGAAACTGTCAGCGGCCGTACGCCTCCAGCAGGCGCAGCCACACCTCGCTGACGGTCGGGAACGCGGGAACGGCGTGCCACAACCGATCCAGCGGCACCTCGCCGACGACCGCGATCGTCGCCGCGTGCAGCAGTTCCGCGACGTCCGGGCCGGCGAGCGTGACACCGGCGATCACCTGCCGGTCCTCGTCGACGACCATCCGGGCGTGTCCCTGGTATCCCTCGGCGTGCAGGGCGGAACCCGCGACGGCGGCCAGGTCGTAGTCGACGACCCGGATCCGCAGCCCGGCGGCCTCGGCGGCGGCCGCGGTCAGCCCCACCGACGCGATCTCCGGGTCGGTGAAGACGACCTGCGGCACGGCGCGCTCGTCGGCGGTGGCGACGTGCCGGCCCCACCGGCCGTCCTCGACCGCCTCGCCCCTGGCCCGCGCCACGATGACGTCGCCCACCGCGCGAGCCTGGTACTTGCCCTGGTGGGTCAGCAGGGAGCGCCGGTTGACGTCACCGGCGGCGTACAGCCATCCGCCGCCGGCCAGCGCCCCGTCGTCGAGGACCCGCAACGTGTCGTCGACCGTGAGCCAGGCACCGGGCTTCAGGCCGATCGTGTCGAGGCCGATGTCCTGGGTGTTCGGCGTGCGGCCGGTCGCGACCAGGAGCTCGTCGGCTTCGACCCGCTCGCCGTCGGTGAGCGTGATGTGCACCGTGCCCTCGCCGTCCCGGTGCACCGACGCGGCCTCGGCGCCGAGGCGTACCTGCACGCCGGCCTCCCGCAACGACTGCACGACCCGCTCGCCGGCGAACGGCTCCGCCTGGTGCAGTACACCGTCACGAGCCAGCACCGTCACCACGGAGCCGAGACCCGCGAACGCGGTCGCCATCTCCGACGCCACCACGCCACCGCCGATGACGGCGAGCCGGCCCGGAACCTCGGCCGCGGCGGCCGCCTCCCGGCTGGTCCACGGTGCCGCCTCGCGGATACCGGTGACGTCCGGGATCAGTGCGCTGCTTCCGGTCGCGACGACGACCGCATGCCGGGCGGTGAGCGAGACGACCGGGCCGTCCTCGCCGGTCCACACCTCGACGACCCGGTCGGAGCCGATCCGTCCCTGGCCGCGGTACAGCGCGATCCCGGCCGAGTCGAGCCAGGACACCTGCCCGCTGTCCGACCAGTTCGAGGCGAAGGCGTCGCGGCGGCGCAGCACGGCGGCCGCGTCCAGGTCGCCCGTGATCGCCTCACGCGCGCCGGGCAGCCGGCGTGCCGCCCGCAGCGCGGTCGCGCTGCGCAGCAACGCCTTGGTCGGCATGCAGGCCCAGTACGAGCACTCACCGCCGACCAGTTCCCGCTCGACGACGGCGGCGGTCAGGCCGCCCCGCACGACCCGATCGGCGACGTTCTCCCCGACCGGCCCCGCGCCGATGACGACGACGTCATACGTGGCGTTGCCCATGTCAGTTCACCTTCGCGGCGCGGCCGAGGCGGATTGCCGAGATGAGGAAGAAGATGGCGCCGGGGATGGCGTAGCCGATCGCGTTGGTCAGCACCGGGTTGTCCGCGGAGGCGCCGGCGATGAACGACCCGCCGGCCAGCACGGAGATGCCACCGCTGATGATCATCGGCCACTGACCACCCATCCCGCGGCGGGAGACCGCCACGAGGAGCTGCACCAGCCCGGCCACGACCGCCCAGGCACCCCACACGCGCAGGACCGCCGGTATGCCGGACGCGCCGGCGACGGCCAGGCCGGCCGCGGCGAGCAGGCTGACCGCGACGTTCACGTACAGCAGGGCAGGCGATCCGGTGACGCGCGACGCGCGGGCGTCGACGATGGCGGCGGCCACGTCGAACAGCGGGTAGAGCACGAGCAGCGTCATGGCGAGCGGGCCGAGATGCCTGGCGGTCGTGAACATCACGAAGGCCCAGACGATGGCGAACGCGAAGCGGACGAAGTACAGCCGCCGCAGGGCGGACGCCGTCGTCGAGATGCCGGGTGCGGTAACGGTGGTCATGGTGATCCTTTCGGTGGCTGCACGGGCGCCGCGGCACGTAACACCACCCTGAAGAACGAACGTTCTGTCCCTCTCACCATGACGACTTCACGCAGGCCTGTCAAGACCGAACGTTCTATCACTACGATGGGCGCATGGCGCGCAGCGAAACCGGCACCCGGCCGTCCGAGGCTCGAGAACGGCTCCTCGTCACGGCGAGCAGGATCTTCTACGGGGAGGGAATCCACTCGGTCGGCGTCGATCGGATCATCGCCGAGGCGAAGGTGACCCGGGCCACGTTCTATCGCCACTTCCCCGGCAAGGAGGACCTCGTCCTCGCGTATCTGCAGGCGGCCGATCAGGCCATCCGCGGCCAGGTGGACGCGGCCGCCGCCGGCGGCCTACCGGCGCCCGACGCCCTCCGGGCCGTTGCCGCGTCGATCGCCCAGGGCATCCAGTCCGCCGGCTTTCGCGGCTGCGCCTTCCTGAACGCCGTGGCCGAGTACCCCGATCCGGACCACCCCGTGCACCAGGCCGTCCTCGCGCATCGGCGGTGGTTCCTCGACACGGTCAGCACCTTGATGGCGGGCATCCAGCAAGCCGAGGCCGAGCCCGCCGCGCAGCACTTCGTCATGCTCCGCGACGGCGCCATGGCGGCCGGCTGCCTCTTCGACCGGGCGCTGATCTGCGAGACCTTCCTGCGCGGCGTCGACGGCCTCATCCGGACGCACGCCGCACGCCGGCCATAGCCCAGACGCCGCGCCGCCGCGACCCTCGTTGCAGGCCCGGTCGCAGAGAGCGCTCTCCCCCTTGACCCTGGCGGCTTCCATAGCCAGACTGCCATGGCCGGGAGAGCGCTCTCCAGCAGTTCCCGAGGAGTAGTCGTGACGCTGTCCGCCAGCCGTGTCGCGACCGCCGGGGCCGGCCTGCTCGTCGTGCTCGCCACATACGTCGCGCTCACCGTGCCACCCGCCGAAGCCGCCAGCGACACCATCCTGTCCCAGAACAAGCCGGCCACCGCGTCGTCGGCCGAGAGCACGGGGCTGCCGGCCAAGAACGCCGTCGACGGCAACACCGGGACGCGCTGGGCCAGCGCGTGGACCGCGACGGCGTGGTTCCCGAGATCGCCGCCCACGGCACCTCGTACCTCATCGTCTCCGACGGCAAGCACCCGAATGACGCCGCGATCTACCTGGACGCGGTGACGCTGTACGGCATCCTCTTCCGCGTGTCGCCGCGCGGCGCCCCGGCCCTGTACGCGGCCGCGGCGACGGCCACCGAGCTGCAGAACACGGCGGCCGCGGCGATCGGTTACTGAGCCACAGAACACCGCGGCCGCGACGCTCGGTTACTGACCGTGACATCGGGCCGCAGATCCGGATGTCCGCATTGCCGATTGAGCGAGGCCCGGTTCCCGGCCGGGCCTTCGCCCCGCGTCCTGTCACAGCGCAATCGGCCGGTAGCTCAGCGCCACGTCAATGACAGCCTCGGGTGCGGGCCCGGTTTCCCGGCCGACCCTCCCCCCGCGTCCCGTCACAGCGCAATCGGCCGGTAGCTCAGCGCCACGTCGATGACGGCCTCGGCTCCGGGCCCGGTTTTCCGGCCGGGCCTCGCCCCGCGCCCCGTCACAGCGCAATCGGGCGGTAGCTCAGCGCCGCATCGACGACGGCCTCGGGTGACGCGTCGGCCAGCTCCGCCGGCGGATGAAAGATCAGGTCGGTGACCCGAGGGTGCGGGACGTTGGTGATCAGCAGGAGCACGTAGTAGTCCACGTCGTCGCCGGCCGCCTGTATCCGGCCGACAATCTCGATCAGCTCGTCGCGGGTGACGTCGGCGACCTTCGGAAATGCCGGCCGGGCGGCCTCAAGCGCGAAGTCCTCGACGTCGCGCGACGTCCAGTACGTGCGGAAGTCGTCGGTGGCGTAGCCATGGCCGGTTCCGGCGTTGAACGCGGCGATCGCGGCGTCCGCCGGCTCGCCGCGTTCCAGCAGCTCTTCGATGGTTTCGATGGCGGCACACAGCTCGGCCACGCGCTCGGGTGCGACCGGCGGCGGGCAGAGTTCGGGACGCAGCTCCATCCGGGCATTGTTCCCGGCGGGGCGCTGCGCTCCAACGCCGCCGCGGCGTCAGCGGGCCAGGCGCAGGCGCCACCGCAGCGTCAGCGGGCCAAGCGCAGGCGCCACCGCAGCGTCAGCGGGCCAGACGCAGGCGCCACCGCAGCGTCAGCGGGCCAAGCGCAGGCGCCACCGCAGCGCCAGCGGGCCAAGCGCAGGCGCCACCGCAGCGCCAGCGGGCCAAGCGCAGGCGCCACCGCAGCGCCAGCGGGCCAAGCGCAGGCGCCACCGCAGCGCCAGCGGGCCAAGCGCAGGCGCCACCGCAGCGTCAGTGCGTCAGGCGCAGGCGCCGCCGCGGGATCCGGTGGCCGGCGACGAGGGCCGATTTGACGGCCAGGCCGGCGATGAACGCGCTGATCGCCAGGATGACGATCCAGGACCAGATCCGGTACCCGGGCGCGCGTGCGTAGTCGATCCAGTGCAGCGTGAAGGTGGCGACGGCGGCGTACGGGAAGGCGAACGCCCAGAATCCGAGCGAGAAGGACAGCTTGCGGTACAACCCGAGGAGCCGTAGCTGGACGATGACCGCGAGTAGCGTGTACCCGCCCAGCGCGTAGGCGACGGCGTCGACCGTGCCGTGCGTGACGGCCAGGTAGGCCAGGCCGGCGAGGGCGGGCGGTGCCACCTCGATCGCCAGGGTCGGGCGCATCGGCGCGGGCAGCAGCCCCCGCAGGTACAGCCGGGACACGATGATCGCCTCGAGGACCAGCCACGACACCAGGCCGAGGCCGAAGAACGTCTGGGCCAGGCCGGACCAGCCGGCCAGGGCGGCGCCGATCGCCGCGATGAGGCCGCCCGCGACGGCGGGCAGCACGTACCCGGGGTGCAGGTGCTCCGGCTGGATGCCCTCGATGATCCACTGGCCGGTCATCCAGCCGGCCAGGGCGATCGTGATGACGGTGAACACCCCCAGCAGCCAGCGGCCGGCGGCCGGGCTGTCCGGCAGCAGGCCGATCGCGAGGAGCATGCCGACGATCGGGATCAGCGACACGAACGGCCCCATCACCGGGTGAGCCAGTTCGCCGCGCCAGCCCCCGGGCCGGCGCGGCACCTGCGCGACGTAGCCGGCCAGCAGCGCCAGCCAGACCAGGGCCGTGATGACGAACAGGATGTCGGACACGAGCGCCGGGGCCAGCCCCACCTGCGCGGCGTACCGCCAGCCGACCGCGAGGCCGGCCAGACCGTACGCGATGCCGAAGAGGTTCGGGGTGATACCGGCGTGCGAGCCGGTCGTCGGCGTGCTCATGCGGTCCCCCACGAAAGGTTCGACAGTCGGGCTGGGCGTGTCTACCCGAAATCGTCCCGGTATCCCGCGCCTATCCGCGCCGCTCGGCCCGGCCGGCCCGCGTGTCGCGATCGCCACAAGCCGGCGGGTGGGATTGACGGCGGCGCATCGCATCGACAGACTGACGGTCACAACAACATAGCCGTGCGTTGATGGGGGAAGTCCGGTCGAAATCCGGCGCTGGCCCGCAACGGTAGGCGACGAGCACCTTGACGCTCGTCGTGAGCCCGAGTACCCGTCCGCGTGCGTGGTTCCTGCACCTCCCTACCCGTCGTGGCCCACGGGTCGGAGCCACCGGGCGTGCTCCCGGTTTCTCTCGACTGCCAGGGCCGGAGAGGCCCGCCCACATGGCTGTCCACCGGCACCGCGTACGAACCCTGCTCGCCGGGGCGCTCGCCGCCCTCGCGCTGACCACCCTCGCCGCCACCCCGGCGGCCGCCAGCACGCCGACGCTCGACCGGCCCGCCGCCGCCTCCGGATGGCTGGCCCGGCAGATGGTCGACGGGGAGCGGTTCGAGGTCGTCTTCGACGGCGTCGCCTACCCCGACCAGGGCCTCACCATCGACGCGATCCTCGCGTTCGCGGCGACCAAGGTCGCCGGCGCCAGCGCGGCCAGGGCGACCGCGTGGCTGGCCCGGCCGGAGGTCCTTACCGGGTACATCGGCGACGGCACCGAGGCCTACGCGGGCGCCACCGCCAAACTGGCCCTCGCCGTGCAGATCCGCGGCGGCAACCCGGCCGCGTTCGGCGGCGTCGACCTCGTCGCCCGGCTGCGCGGGCTGCAGGCGCCGTCGGGCCGGTTCTCCGACCGGTCCGCGTTCGGCGACTACAGCAACCAGTTCACCCAGGCATTCGCGCTGCTCGCCCTGAGCCGCACCCCGGCCGGAGCGCCCGCCACGGGCGCGGCCTACCTGGCCGGCACCCGCTGCCCGGACGGCGGCTACCCGCTCTACTTCGACCAGCCCACCTGCGCCAGTGACGTCGACGCCACCGCCCTCGCGGTGCAGGCGCTCCTCGCCGCACACCGCCCGGCCGACGCCGCCCCGGCGATCGCGTGGCTGGTGTCGGTGCAGGCGGGCGACGGGTCGTTCACCGACGGCGCCGGCACCGTGAACGCCAACAGCACCGGCCTGGCCGCACAGGCCCTCGCCGTCGCCGGGCGCCCCCTCGCCTGGCTCAAGGCCCGCGGCTTCCTGCTCACCCTGCAGGTGCGCTGCACGGACCCGGCCCCGAACCGCGGCGCGATCGCCTACACCCCGGCCGGTTTCGACCCCGCCACGGCCGTGCGGGCCACCGCCCAGGCGGTGCCCGGCCTCACCGGCGCCGGCCTCGCCACGCTGACCGCGGCCGGGTCCAGGCCCGCCGCGCCGGTGCTCGCCTGCCCGTGACCGCCACCGTCCACACTGGAGGAACGATGACGTCCGCCCTGCGACGCACGCTGTCCACCGCCCTCGCTTCGCTCGCCGCCGTCGGCGCGCTCGTGCTCGCCGAGCCGGCTCCCCTCGCGGCGCACGCCGCCGCCTGCTCCCCCGGGACGGGCGTGACGGTCGTGGTCGACTTCGGTTCCCTCGGCGGCGGCGTGGTCACCGGCTGCTACGCCGGCGACCCGGCCACCGGCCTCGCGGCCCTGACCGGGTCCGGGTTCACCGTCGCCGGCACCCAGCGGTGGGGCCTGGCGTTCGTGTGCCGGATCAACGGCATGCCCACCGCGGCGACCGAGCCGTGCGTCAACACCCCGCCGGCCACGGCGTACTGGTCGTACTGGCACGCCACCCCCGGCGGCGCATGGACCTACAGCTCGAGCGGCGCGTCGTCGTACAACCCGGCCATCGGCACCGTCGAGGGCTGGCGCTTCGGCTCCGGCCAGCAGCCCTCCATCACCGCTCCCTGACGCCCCCGGCCCGGTGTGGTGCCACGTCCGCGGCGCCGCACCGGGCCCCATCGGAAGGCCCCTCATGCGTCCCCGCACGTACCGCGCCACCGCCGCCGCGCTCGCCGCCACCGTCGTGACCGGCGTCGCCGCCGTGACCGCCGTGGCCGCTCCGAGCCCCGCCCACCTGGCCGCGGGCCAAAACGCCGCGACGTGGCTCACCACCCAGCTCGAGGACGGGGTGCTGACCAACTTCGGCATGCCCGACATCGGCCTGACCATCGACGCGCTGCTCGCCCTGAAGGCGACCGGCGTCGCCCCGGCCACCGCGGACACGGTCGCCGACCGGGTCGCCGCGAACGCGGCCGCGTTCAGCTACTACGAGATCGACTACGACTCCGACGGCGACCTCGACCGGATCGTCGACGCCGGCTCCACCGCGAAGCTGCTCGTCGCCGCCACCGCCGCCGGCCGCGACCCGAAACACTTCGGCGGCCTCGACCTCGACGCCATGACCCGCGACCTCGTCGCCACCAGCGGCCCGCACCGCGGCCGGGTCCGTGACACCACGCCCGAGGTCTACGGCGGCGACGCCTCCAACACGTTCGACCAGTCCCTCGCGGTCCTCGGCCTGTCCCGCAGCGGCGGCGCGCCGGACGACGTGGTCGGCTACCTGATCCGCCAGCAGTGCCCGGCCGGCGGGTTCCGGCTCAACCCCGACCCGGCCGGCGCCGGCTGCTCCAGCGACGACGTTCCCGACGTCGACTCGACCGCGATGGCCGTGCAGGCGCTCCTCGCCGCCGGCGCCGCGCCCGGCGCGCCCGGCGCCGCGGCGAAGGGCGTCGCCTGGCTCGAGGCCGCGCAGGCCGCCGACGGGTCGTTCGTCAACGGCCCGCACAAGCCGGACCCGAGCCTGCCCGCCGTGGCCAACAGCAACAGCACCGGCCTGGCCGGGCAGGCGCTCGCGGCGGCCGGTGCCACCGCCGCGGCGGAGAAGGCCGCCGGTTGGATCATCAAGCTGCAGCGCGGCGGCGGCACCGACCAGGGCGCCATCGCGTACAGCCCGGACGCGTTCGGCACCGGCGCGATCGACGACATGCTGCGCGACCAGTGGCGCCGTGCCACCGCGCAGGCCCTGCTCGCCCTCGCCCAGGTCCCGTTCGGCGAGATCGGCGAGCAGCCCGCCGGATCGGCCTCGGCCTCGCCGTCCGCATCCGCGTCGCCGTCGGGGTCCGCGTCCGCGAGCCCGTCGGCCAGCGCATCGGCCAGCGCGTCGGCGAGCACGACGCCGTCCACGTCCGCGTCGGTGAGCCCGTCGCCGTCGTCGGCCGCCCCCACGACGCCCGGTGGTGGCCTGCCGGTCACCGGCGACCCGATCCTGCGCGTCGCCGTCCTCGCCGTTGCGCTCATCGCCGCCGGCCCGGCCCTGGTCCTGGTGGCGCGGCGGCGCCGCAGGCCATGACCCGCCCGCGTGGCCGGCTCGTCCGGGCGGCGGCCGCCGCGATACTCGCGGCCGCCGCCGGCGCCGCGCCGCCCGCCACGCCGGCCGGGGCGGGCGGCACCGCCGGGTACTGCCCGGACGCCACCGGCGTCACCGTCGTGGTCGACTTCCACGAGCTCGGCGGCGGCGTGGTCATCCGCTGCGCACCGGGCGAGCAGGGCAGCGGCCTGACCGCGCTGCAGAACGCCGGGTTCGCCGTCGCCGGCACCAACCGGTGGGGCCTCGCGTTCATCTGCCGGATCGAGGGCAGGCCGACCGCCGCATCCGAACCGTGTGTCGACACGCCGCCCGCCACCGCGTACTGGTCGTACTGGCACGCCTCGAACGGCGGCGCCTGGGTCTACAGCGACAAGGGCGTCAAGAACCGCACCCCGCCCCAGGGCAGCTTCGAAGGCTGGTCGTTCTCCAAGAACCACACCGAGGGCAGCATTCCGACGCCCGGCGCCGCACCGTCCCGGCCGGCACCGCCGCCACCACCACCGCCGGCGACCACCGGCCAGCCGGCACCCGGGGCGCCGACGACCATCACCGCGCCCCGGACCACGGCGCCGGGCGCCGCCACGGCGCCGGGCGCCACCACACCACCGGCGGTAACCTCCGGGCCGGCGTCGAGCGACCCCGCCGCGCAGCCGTCCGCCGGCCCTGCGCAGAGCACCAGCCCACCGGCGTCCACGACCGCGCCGCCGGCGGACGTCTCGGCGACCCGGAACGCGTCCAACGTTCCCGCCGGCACCCTCGCCGGCCTGGCCGTGCTCGTGGCGCTGGCGGCCGCCGGCGGTGTGGTCGCCTGGCGGCGCCGTACGACCCGGGACACGTAGGAGTGGAACGGCTGCCGCGCGCGCTGCATCCGGGGGCCTGGTGGCTGTGGGCCCTCGGCCTGGCCACCGCGGCCAGCCGGACCACCAACCCGATCGTGCTCGCCCTCGTCGTCGCGGCCGCGGGGTACGTCGTCGCCCGCCGCCGCACCGACGCTCCCTGGGCTCTCGCCTTCCGCCTCTACCTGCTGCTCGGCGGTCTCATCGTGGCCAGCCGCCTGCTGTTCCGGATCGTCCTCGGCGGAGGCGGCGGAGCCGGCACCCACGTGCTGTTCACCCTGCCGCAGATCCCGCTGCCGGAGTGGGCCGCCGGCATCCGGCTGTTCGGGCCGGTCGCCGCCGAGGAACTGCTCGGCGGCCTCTACGACGGGCTCCGGCTCGCCGCGATGCTCGTCTGCCTCGGCGCCGCCAACGCCCTCGCCAACCCCAAACGCCTGCTCAAGCTCGTCCCCGCTGCCCTGTACGAGGCCGGCACCGCCGTCATCGTCGCCCTGTCCGTCGCGCCGCAGCTCGCCGAGAGCGTGCTGCGGGTACGGCGGGCCCGCAGGCTGCGCGGCGGCACCGGCAACGGTGTCCGCGCGCTGCGGGCGATCCTGCTGCCCGTCCTCGCCGACGCCCTCGACCGCTCGCTCACCCTCGCCGCCGCCATGGACTCCCGCGGCTACGCCCGCGCCGGCACCACACCACGCCCCGTCCGGCTCACCACCGGCGCCCTCGTCGTCGCCGGCCTGCTCGGCGTCTGCGTCGGCGTGTACGGCCTCCTCGACGCCACCACACCCCGCCCGCTCGGCCTGCCGCTGCTCGCGGCCGGTGGCATCGCCGCGGCGGCCGGGCTCGTCCTCGGCGGGCACCGGGTGCGTCGCAGCCGCTACCGGCCCGACCCGTGGCGGCTGCCCGAGACCGCCACGGCGCTCGCCGGGATCGGCGCCGGGGCGCTGCTGTTCGCCACCGCCGCCGTCGACCCCGCGAACATCTACCCGTCCCTGAGCCCCCTCGCCTGGCCGCAGCTCGGGCTCCTGCCCGCGCTCGCCGTGGCGCTCGCGGCGGTGCCGGCCTGGCTGAGCCCGCCGCCCGTCACCGCACTCGCCGGGTCCCCGCCCGGCGACGAACCTGCCGAGGCGACCGCATGATCGAGTTCGACCGGGTCACCGTCACCTACGCCGGCGCCGCGGCGCCCGCGATCCGCGACGTCACCCTGGCCGTCGGGGAAGGCGAACTGTGCCTCGTCGCCGGCCACACGGGCACCGGCAAGTCGACCCTGCTCCGCGCGGTCAACGGCCTCGTGCCGCACTTCACCGGCGGCACCCTCGCCGGCCGGGTCACCGTCGACGGCCGCGACACCCGCACCCACCCGCCCCGCGAGCTCGCCGACGTCGTCGGCTACGTCGGTCAGGACCCGCTGCACGGCTTCGTCACCGACACCGTCGAGGAGGAGCTCGCCTACGGCCTCGAACAGCTCGCCGTGCCGGGCCCGGCCATGCGCAAACGCGTGGAGGAGACCCTCGACCTGCTCGGCATCGCCGAGCTGCGCCACCGCCCGCTGCGCACCCTGTCCGGCGGGCAGCAGCAGCGCGTCGCGATCGGCGCCGTCCTCACCGCCCACCCGCGCGTCGTCGTCCTCGACGAACCCACCTCCGCCCTCGACCCGACCGCCGCCGAGGACGTCCTCGCCGCCATCACGCGGCTCGTGCACGACCTCGGCATCACCGTCCTCGTCGCCGAGCACCGCCTCGAACGCGTCGCCCACTACGCCGACCGGCTGCTCTACCTTCCCGGCGACGGCACCGTCACCGACGGCTCACCGGCCGACGTCCTCGCCCGGGCCGCGATCGAGCCGCCGATCGTCGAGCCCGGCCGCCTCGCCGGCTGGCACCCGCTGCCGCTCTCCGTCCGCGACGCCCGCCGCCTCGCCGCGCCGCTGCGCGGGCGCCTCGCCGGCCGCGAACCACCCGCGCGCGGCGCCGGGGCCGGCGGCGCCGCCGTCGCGCTGCCCGCGGAGGGCGTCGTCGTGCGGTACGGCCGCCAGATCGCGGTGGCTGGCGTCGGGCTCGCCCTGCGCCCCGGCGTGGTCGTCGCGCTCATGGGCCGCAACGGCTCCGGCAAGTCCTCGCTGTTGTGGGCGCTGCAGGGCTCCGGGCCCCGCCACCACGGCACGGTCACGACCGGCGGCGCCGATCCCGCGACGCTGACCCCGGCCGAGGCCCGGCGCCGCGTCGGCCTCGTCCCGCAGACCCCGGCCGACCTGCTGTACCTCGACACCGTCGACGCCGAGTGCGCCGCCGCCGACCGCGAGGCCGGCGCCGAGGAGGGCGCGTGCCGCTCGCTGCTCGACCGGCTGACGACCGGTATCCCCGGCGAGCGGCACCCGCGCGACCTGTCCGACGGCCAGCGCCTCGCCCTCGTCCTCGCGGTCCAGTTGGTCGCCGCGCCGCCGGTCCTGCTGCTGGACGAACCCACCCGCGGCCTCGACTACGCCGCCAAGCACCGGTTCGCCGCCATCGTCCGCGGCCTCGCCGGGCGCGGCACCGCGGTCGTGGTGGCCACCCACGACGTCGAGCTCGTCGCCGCGCTCGCCGACCGGGTCGTGGTCATGGCCCAGGGCGAGATCGTCGCCGACGGCCCCACCGCCGACATCGTCATCGCCTCGCCCACCTTCGCACCGCAGGTCGCGAAGATCCTGCACCCGCAGCCGTGGCTCACCGTCGCCGACGTCGCCGAGGCCCTGCGATGAGCGGCCCGGTGCGGGTCCGGCCCCGGGCCGCGGCCGTGCTCTGCCTGGCCTCCGCCGCCGGGCTGGCCGCGTTCTTCTGGCCGCTCTTCGTGCCCGCGCAGCCCGAGGCGATCGCCCGTACCGCCGAGGCGCCCCTGATCTTCGTCGTTCTCCTGCCGGTCCTCGTCGCCGTCATGGTCGCCGAGCTCACCGGCGGCGGCATGGACACCAAGGCCGTCGCGATGCTCGGCGTCCTGTCCGCGATCAATGCCGCGCTGCGCCCGCTCGGCGCCGGGACGGCCGGCATCGAGACCGTCTTCTTCCTGCTCGTCCTCGCCGGACGGGTGTTCGGCCCCGGGTTCGGGTTCCTGCTCGGCTCGACCTCGCTGTTCGCCTCGGCGCTGCTCACCGCCGGCGTCGGGCCGTGGCTGCCGTTCCAGATGCTCGCCGCCTCCTGGGTCGGCCTCGGCGCGGGTCTCCTCCCGCGCCGCCCGGCCCGGCGCACCGAGACCGCGATCCTCGCCGGGTACGCCGCGCTCAGCGCCTACGCGTACGGCTTCTGCATGAACATGTGGTTCTGGCCCTTCAGCCCCGCCGCCGGCACCCAGCTGTCCTACGTGGCCGGCGCCCCGCTGCTGGACAACCTGCACCGGTTCGTGCTGTTCACCGCCACGACATCGTCGCTGGGCTGGGACACCGGCCGAGCCATCACCAACGGCGTCGCCGTCGCCGTGCTCGGACCGGCCGTCCTGGCCACCCTGCGCCGCGCCGCCCGCCGGGCCGCGTTCGACGCGCCTGCCGAGTTCGCTACCGCTCCTGGAGACCCCGGCGTTGCCGGACCCGGCGCCCGGTGAGCCTGGTCGACCCGGACGCCGTCACACGGCCGTCGCCTGGGTCGGCGCCGGGCCGGGCTCGGCGGCCGGCGGCGCGCCGGGGGCCTGGGGCTCACCGGGGGCCGGTGGACCACCGCGGCGGCGGCTGCGCCACCTGACGATCGGTTCGAGGGAGCGGGCCAGGATCGGGCCGAGGACCGCGAGCACGAGCACGTAGGCGGCGGCGAGCGGACCGATGCGGTCGTTGAGCCCGGCGCTGACGGCAAGGCCCGCGATGACGATGTTGAACTCGCCGCGCGGGGTGAGCGCGACGCCCGCCCGGGCCCGCCCCAGCGGGCTGACGCCGGCCCGCCGCGCCGCCCACCAGCCGGTGGCGAACTTCGTCAGGATCGAGACCAGCGCCAGGACCAGGGCGATGCCGAGCATCGACGGCAGTGCGGACGGGTCGGTCTGCAGGCCGAAGAACACGAAGAACACGGCGGCGAACAGGTCCCGCAGCGGGGTGAGCAGCTCGCGGGCGGTGTGGGCGAGCGGCCCGGACAGGGCGATGCCGACGAGGAACGCGCCGACCGCGGCGGAGACCTGCAGTCCCTGCGCGACGCCGGCGACGAGCACGGTGAGGCCGAGCGCCTTGAGCAGCAGGACCTCGTCGTTCGGGGAGGCGACGAACATCTCCACGTAGCGGCCGAAGCGCAGGGCGATGACCAGGATGACGGTGATCGTCGCGGCGGCGATGGCGAGGGTGCCCAGGCCCGCGAGGAACCCGACGCCGGCCAGCAGCGCGGTGAGGATCGGCAGGTACACGGCCATCGTGAGGTCCTCGAAGACCAGCAGCGACAGCACGACCGGGACCTCCCGGTTGCCCAGCCACTGCAGGTCGCCGAGGACCTTCGCGGTGATGCCGGACGAGGTCACGTACGTGATGCCGCCCAGCGCGACCGCGGCCACCGGTCCCCAGCCCAGCAGCAGCGCGACGGCCACGCCGGGCGCGGCGTTGAGGACCAGGTCGACGACGCCGGCGACGGCGTTGTGCCGCAGCGTGCCGACGAGCTCGGGCGCGGTGTACTCCAGGCCGAGCGTGAACAGCAGCAGGATGACGCCGATCTCGGCGCCGGTGGCGGTGAACTCCTCGCTGGTCGCGAGCGGCAGGATGCCGCCCTGCCCGAAGGCGAGGCCGGCCAGCAGGTACAGCGGGATCGGCGAGATGGCGAACCGGGCCGAGACGGCACCGAGCAGGCCAAGCGCGAGGATCACCGCGCCGATTTCGATCAGGGCAGCGGTTCCGTGCATACGCTCGCGCCTCAGCCGTTGGCGAAGATGTCGGCGACCGCGTCGGTACCCTCGGCCGTGCCCACGACAACCACGAGGTCGCCGGGGAAGAACACGAAGTCCGGCCGGGGGCTCGCCAGGATCTGGCCGGACCGGATGACCGCCACGATCGACGACCCGGTCCGCGTGCGCGCCTGGGTGTCGCCGAGTGTCCCGCCGTCGTACGGCGAACCGGCCATGATCGGCACCTGGACCGTCTTCAGCCCGGTCACCTGCCGCTGCAGGTCGGCCAGCCGCTCAACGATCCGCGACGTGCCGAGCAGCTCGGCCACCCCGTTGGCCTCGTCGGTGCTCAGTGACAGCGTCGCGCACACGGTGTCCGGGTCGTCGCTGCTGTACAGCACGATGTCCCTTCGCCCCGATACATGCGACACCACCGCCGCATGCTGTCCCTTCGTGGTCACGAACTCGTGTCGCAACCCGATCCCGGGCAGTCCTGTGCGCTCGACCTCCACCGACCAGCAACTCCTTCACACCCACGCGGCCTCCACACGGGCCGCCATTTGCCGCCGGTCTACCGTGTCCGGCCGATATGGAGAACTGATCGCGACGGCATGACATTCGTGTGACGCGCGAGCTGCGGTACGCCCGTCAGTCGCTCGACTCGGGTTGCAGATAGATGTGCCGGGCGGCCGGCACGAAGTCCTGGATGTGCGCGCGGGCTCGGTGCAGGGTAACTGCGACGTCGGCGCCGGCGGGCAGGCCGACGCGGGCGGTGACCATGAGCTCGTCGTGCGCGAGGTGCACGACGTGCAGGTGCGCGACGGAGCGGATGTCGGCGGCCAGCAGCGCCAGCTCGATGCCGTTGGTGTCGGCGGTCCGGGCCGGGCTGAGCACGGCCAGCCCGACGAGGCGGACGGCGAGGAGGAGGTCGACGCCCGCGATCACGGCCGCGACCGTGGCGGCGGCGATGGTGTCCAGCAGCCGGGTGTGGCTCAGCTCGCACGCGGCGACGCCGGCCAGGACCGCGAGGGTCGCCGCGGGCGCGGCCAGGTGCAGCACCGCCGTGAGGGAGGCCCGGATGCGCGGGTTGTGCCGCAGGTACGCCCGCCAGGACGCCCGCCCGCGTTCGCGGTCGGCGGCCCGCAGCACCACGACCGCGGCAACGGCCTGGACGGCGAACGCGGCGGCGAGCTCGAGCCGGGCGGGGCCGGACGGGCCGACACACGGGATCGGCCCCTCCGGGGTGACGGCGGCCCACACGACGGACAGCGCCGCGAGCGTCGACGCGGCCACGCTCGCCATCAGTGGCAGCAGGAGCCGGTCGCGCCGCGCGGGCCGCGCCGCGGCCGGGACGACCGGCCGCGGCAGCTGCGTGACAGGCCCGGCCACGGCGAGCGCCACCACGGCGGCGACCATCGTGGCCGCGGTGGCCGCGTAGGCGGCGGCCAGCAGCACGGTGGCGGCCGCGCCGCAACCGATGCTCACTCGCCGGACGGTCGCTGTGGTACGCACGACACCCATCTTGACCGATGCCCGACCGCACCGGCGCAGCCGCCACGCTCGGTGGCGGGATGTCTGCCACACTGGATGATCGAGACGGGGGCCGGTCCTGGCGCCCCGCACGGACGATGACGGAGGCTGGTGCCGGTGGCGGCGGATGGTGGCAGTACCAAGGCGGTGCTGACCGCATTGGCGGCAAACCTGGGCATCGCGCTGAGCAAGGGCGCGGGTGCACTGATCACGGGATCGTCGTCGATGCTGGCCGAGGCGGTGCACTCCCTGGCCGACACCACGAACCAGGCGCTGCTGCTCATCGGCGGGCGCCGCGCCAAGAAGGCGGCGAACGAGCAGCACCCGTTCGGCTACGCCCGCGAGCGCTACATCTACGCGTTCATCGTCTCCATCGTGCTGTTCACCCTCGGCGGGCTGTTCGCCGTCTACGAGGGCTACCACAAGATCCTGCACCCGACGGACCTCGACAACCCGATCGTCGCCGTCATCATCCTGGTCATCGCGATCTGCTTGGAGGGCTACGCGCTGCTCACCGCGGCCCGCTCCGCCAACGAGACGCGCGGCAACCGCACCTGGTGGCAGTTCATCCGCCACGCCAAGGCCCCGGAGCTGCCGACGATCCTGCTCGAGGACGCGGGCGCGGTCACCGGCCTGGTCGTGGCCCTGCTCGGCGTCGGCCTGACCGTGCTCACCGGCAACGCGGTCTTCGACGGCATCAGCACGCTCATCATCGGCGCCCTGCTCGTGGCCATCGCGTGGGTCCTCGCCATGGAGACCAAGAGCCTCCTCGTCGGCGAGGCGGCCTCCAAGGCGCACATCGCCAAGATCCGTGAGGCCCTGCTCGCCGAGCCGCTGTTCGACCGGATCGTGCACCTGCGCACCATGCACCTCGGCCCGGACGAACTGCTCGTCGCGGTCAAGGTGACCGTCGCGGAAGGCACCCTGGCCGAGGACATCAGCGGCGCGACGAACAACGCCGAGGCCCGGATCCGGGCGGCCGTGCCGATCGCCACGCTGATCTTCGTCGAGCCGGACATCTTCCAGCCACAACCGGAGGCCGTCGCCGAGTCCGGCGCCGCATGACCCTTCCGGCCGCGGCGGCGGGCCACGTTGCCTCGTGCCACCCGCCGCGGCCGGAATCCGCGAACTCCGGCACCTCCCGCACTGGGTCGGCGTACGACCGCGAGCCACGATGGAAGTGAAGGCCGTCGCCTGTTTGGGGGGCGAGTCCGATGGGTGTCGCGCAGACCGTTGCGGTCGGATGTCACGAGGATCTGCGATGCCTCGTCGTGGACGGCTGCGACCCGGTCACCCGATCCATCCGGGACCTGCTGGAGCGCGAAGGCATCGAGGTGCTGGGCGTGGCGTCCAGCTTCGCCGAGGCCCTGCGGCAGTTCCACGACCTGCGGCCTGACGTCGTCCTGGTGGACCTCTGCCTCGGCGCGGAGAGCGGCTTCGACCTGGCGAGGAAGCTCAGCAGCGTGCGCGAGCCCCCGATGGTCATCCTGATGTCCACCAGGCGCCAGGACGACTACGAGGAGCTCATCGCCGCCAGTCCGGCGGTCGGCTTCCTCAGCAAGATCGCCGTGTCGTCCGGCGCCATCCGGAACCTGATCACGACCGCACGTAACCGCCCGCACACGGACGGCGTGGTCCGTCGATAGGCGCCGCGATCCGAGGGTGCGTGCCGGGCGCCGCGGCTGGTCTGTCGGTACGTTCAAGGGCATGTCCCTGCGGTACCCCTCGATGCCCCGGCGGCCGGCGGTCCGGCCCGGTGTCGTCGGCGCGCTGCCCTGGCCGCCGCCGCGATGACGGCGCCGAGTCGCCGGGAGACGCGCGCACTGCTGGCCCGGGCCGCCGAGACACAGGCCGGCGCCGAGGCGATCGCCGAGGTCGTCGGCGCGGCCCGGGCGGAGGTCGTCGCGGCGTACGAGATCGCGCGTGAGCCGCAGGTGTGGGCCGCGCTCGGCAAGATGTCGATCGAGACGGTCAAGGACACCGTGGACGGCCGGGCCCGGCTCGACGAGCTGCCGGCGCACGGCATCTGCTCGGTCGCCGACGTGCTGCGGGCCGGCCCGCAGCGGCTGGTCCGCGTGCCGGACATCGGCGACGGTACGGCACGCAAGACCATCAACGCCGCCGAGCAGCTCAGGCGGGCGGCCCAGGACTCGCTGCAGTTCCGGATCGAGTTCGACCCGGGCAACCCGGACATGACCCGCCTGGTGCGGGCGCTGGCCGGATGGCGCGCGGTGTGGCAGGCGGGCGCGGCGCACGAGGCCGACGCCGGGAGGCTCGCCACGGAGCTGGCCGCGCAGCGGCCGATCGCCGAACCGACCGGGGCGGGACGGCTGCGCCGGCTGTTCATGCGGGCCGGGGACCGGGCCGTCGCCGACGACGCGGCCGCGCGGGTGCGGGCCATGGTGGACACGGCCGAGTCCAGCGGGCTGCTGCGGGCCGCCCATGAGCTGCGCGCGGTCCGCACGCCGGGCGACAGGCAGGCCTGGCGCGACTTCGAGCAGCACTCGGCGGACTACTACGGCCTGCTCAGCCAGGTCGTCGGCCTCGGCGGCGACGTCGCCGCGAGCGAGGGCTTCCTGCCCGCCGACATCGTCGAACGGGTCGGCGCGCAGCAGCTGGACACCTCCCGGCTCAACGACGGCCTCCGGCTGCGCGGCTACCAGTCGTTCGGTGCCCGCTTCGCCCTGGTCCAGCGGCGGGTCGTGCTCGGCGACGAGATGGGGCTGGGCAAGACGGTCCAGGCCATCGCGACGATGGCGTACCTGTCCGCCCGCGGCGCCACCCACTTCCTCGTCGTCTGCCCGGCCAGCGTGCTCATCAACTGGGCCCGCGAGATCGCCCGGCACTCGACGATTCCGGTCATCAGCCTGCACGGCAACGGCCGGGCGCGGGCGGCCGCCCGATGGCGGGCCCAGGGCGGCGCCGGCGTGGTCACGTTCGGCTCGCTCGGCGCGCTCGGACTCCCCCCGCCCCGGCCTGCGCTGCTCGTCGTCGACGAGGCGCACTACGTGAAGAACCCCGGCGCGAAACGGTCGCAGGCGGTCAACCAGGTCGCGGCGGAGTCCGACCGGGTGCTGTTCCTCACCGGCACGCCGATGGAGAACCGGATCGACGAGTTCCGGGCCCTGATCGAGCACCTGCGGCCGGAGATCGCCGCCGGCATGGGGCCCGAGCACGCCGCGATCAGCGTCGAGGCGTTCCGGCGCGCGGCCGCGCCGGTGTACCTGCGCCGCAACCAGCCCGACGTGCTCACCGAGCTGCCGGAGCTGGTCCAGGTCGACGAGTGGGAGGAGTTCGGCGCCGAGGACGGGTCCGCGTACCGCGACGCGGTGGGCGAGGGCAACTTCATGGCGATGCGCCGGGCCGCGTTCGCCGTGCGCCGCCCGCACGACTCGGCGAAGCTGACCCGCCTGCTCGAGCTGGCCCGCGAGGCGATGGCCAACGGCCGCAAGGTCGTGGTCTTCTCGTACTTCCGCGACGTGCTGACCGTGGTGTGCGCCGCGCTCGGCGCCGACGCCTGCGGGCCGATCACCGGCTCGACCCCGGTCGCCGACCGCCAGCGAATCGTGGACGAGTTCACCGCCTCGCCGAAGCCGGCCGTGCTGGTGTGCCAGATCGAGGCCGCCGGGGTCGGCGTGAACATCCAGGCCGCCTCGGTGGTGATCCTGTGCGAGCCGCAGGTCAAGCCGTCGATCGGGGCCCAGGCGATCGCCCGGGCCCACCGCATGGGGCAGGTGCGCACCGTCCAGGTCCACCGCCTGCTGATCGCCGACTCGGTCGACGAGCGGATGATCGAGCTGCTCGGCTCGAAGGCGCAGCTCTTCGACGCGTACGTCCGGCACAGCACCATCGCGCAGGCCTCGCCGGGCGCCGTGGATATCTCCGAGGTACAGCTGGCCCGGATGATCGTGGCGCAGGAGCAGCAGCGGCTCGCCGGCACGCCGGAGCAGCCCCGCCGCCTGGTCACCTCCCCGACGCCGGCCCAGCACCACCGGATCTGACCACCACACGATCCGGCCCGGCACCCGCGCCGGCAGCTTCCCGGACCCCGGGCAGGCCGCAGCCCCGGCTCCGGACACACGAACCCGGCCGGCCGCATGGGCGCGGACGAGCCTGGCGCGACGGCGCACGAGGCCGACGGCGACGCGCCGCCAAGGCCCGAGGAGCCCGGCGAACCCGGGGCCCCGCGAGCCCGGCGGGCTCGGAGAACCCGGGGGGCCTCGGCGGGCACGGCGGGCTCGGAGAACCCGGGGGCTCGGCGGACAACACCCTTCCGGCGGTCCCGGCACGTGGGCGAATCCGCAGGCCGAGATCTCAGCGGCCCAGGCGGGTGAGGACATGCTCGCGCAGAACCGGAGGCACCGCCCGGTCCCTCATCGCCCGGTCCACCAGATCGAGGTCGAACGGCGGCGGCACGCCGATCGCCGGGCCAGCGCCGACCACCGAGTCCACACCGCGCATCAGGCCCGCGCCACGCAACGGGTCCGCGCCGCGTGGCGAGTTCGCGCCACGCACCGGGCCCGCGCCGCGTGACGAGTCCGCGCCACGCAACGGGTCCGCGGCCGGGCGGAGGGTCGCGTCGCAGCCCCGGATCGCGCCAGGGTCCGGGTCGCGGGCGGAGCTTGCGGCCCGCAGGTGGTCGAGCAGGGGTTCGTAGCGGTCCGGGCGGTTGCGCACCAGCTCCGAGACCAGCCGCAGCTCCAGCCGGACCGCCGGCACCACGTGCGGGCCGACGGCCAGCTCGACGTAGTGGGTCCACGCGCCGGGGCCGATGCACTCGATGGTGTCGACGGCGGACTCGTGTTCGACGGTGCTCGCGCCCACCTCGATGCCGTCGACGACGAAGTGCGTGAAGTACTGCCCGGCGGCCGGCAGCCAGGCCGGCGGATCCAGGCACCGGTGCGCGGACAGGGCGGCGGCGAAGTGCTCGACGTGCTCGCGGCGGCGGACCAGCAGGTCGACGTCGCCGGCCGGGAGAGCGACGCCCTGGGCCAGGGCGGCGGCGGTGCCGACGAGGCGGTAGGTGAAGCCCGACGCGGCCGGGTCGACGAGGTCGAGGACCAGGGTCAGGATGCGGTGGAGTTCGGCCAGGTCACGCAGGGGGCGGGAGGTGCTGGATCCGCTCATGGCGCCATTGTGCCGCCGGGGTACGACATTTCCGGGCGCCAATCGGGACGGGCATCGATGTAAGGTCGATCCGCGAACCGCCGAGCCAATGGGAGGGTGCGGTGACATTGCCGGAGTGGGTGCCGGACGGCGTCGACATCACCACGCCGAATGCGGCGCGCGTCTATGACTACACGCTCGGGGGGTTCCACAACTTCCAAGTGGACCGGCAGTTCGCCGAGGACGCGCAGCGGGCATGGCCGGGGATCTTCCAGCTGGCGCACGCCAACCGGGCGTACCTCGGGCGGGCCGTGCAGTGGCTGGTCGGCCACGGGGTGCGGCAGTTCCTCGACATCGGCTCCGGGATCCCGACGCTGGGCAACGTGCACGAGGTGGCGCAGGCGACGGCGCCGGACGCCCGCGTGGTGTACGTCGACATCGACCCCGTCGCCGTCGCGCACAGCCGGCACATCCTCGCCGGGCACCCCAACGCCACCGCGATCAGCGGGGACCTGCGCCGGCCCGACGAGATCCTCGGGCACGAGGAGGTGCTGGGGCTGCTCGACTTCTCCCAGCCGATCGCGCTGCTGCTCATGGCGGTGCTGCACTTCGTGCCCGACGCCGACGAGCCCGGGCAGGTGATCCGGCGCTTCGACGAGGCGACCGTGTCCGGCAGCTACGTCGCGCTCTCGCACGGGATCCCGGCGAAGGTGCCCTCCGACGCCCAGGAGGAGGTGCGGTCCCTGTACCGCCGGACGCCCACCTCCGTCCACCTGCGCTCCCCCGACCAGGTCTCGGCCATGCTCGACGGGTTCACGCTGGTCCAGCCGGGGCTGGTGCCGATCACCGACTGGCACCCCGACCCCGAGGACGACGAGGCACCGCAGCCCACGGTGCTGGCCGCGGTGGCCCGCAAGGGCGCGTAACCGACCGGCACCCGGACAGGACCGAGGGGCCCGCACGGAGGACCGGCGGGCCCCGAACCACGTCCGGCCAGCGCTGTGTCCAATTCGCCGCCCGCCAGGGTATAAATCCGACATGTCGCGGCGCGCAGCGCCCGACATGTCGCACCACCCGAGCGACACGCGGACAACCGTCAGGAATGCCGGCCGGACACAAGGCAGTGGCCTGCGACGACCATGTCGCACCACCCGAGCGACACGCGGACAACCATCAGGAATGCCGGCCGGACACAAGGCAGTGGCCTGCGACGACCATGTCGCACCACCCGAGCGACACGCGGACAACCATCAGGAATGCCGGCCGGACACAAGGCAGTGGCCTGCGACCACGCGAAAGGGTTCGCCGGAACGTCCGGGATGCGCCGGTAGGACTGGATTTGCCACCCCGCCGAGCGTCATAATCACTTGCCGAAAACACGTACATTTCCACGCTTGCATACGTCATGTCCTCGAAAGGGTCGCCCACATGACGGAGCGCTATCCGGGGCTCGACGCCCGGGTCGCGGCGTTTGCCGCGACCTGGGACCGCACGCTCCCCGCCGGCACGAGCTTCGTACCCGGCGGGAGGGCCCGGCGCCGCGCACTGCTGGAAGGCTTTGCCCGGCGGCTCGTCGCGGCGGTGATCGACCGCGACTTCGACCGGCACGAGGGCTTCCTGGTCGGCCACGACATGGTCCACGCCGACCTCGCCCATCCCCGCGTACTGCTGGTCAGCACCCAGCTCCTGCGCGACCAGCTGCTCACCGCCGTCGGGCCGCCGGAGTCCCGGGCCGCGAGCCGCCTCACCGAGCTGCTCGACGAGCTCGCCCACGGCTTCACCACGGCGATGCGCGAGCAGGTGGCCGGAGTGGCGGAGTCGATCAACCGGAGCGAGCGGGCCGCGTGGCGGGACCGCCAGCGCGACCTCGAGGCCCAGGTCCGCCGGCAGCTGCTGCACGACCCGCTGACCGGGCTGCCCAACCGGGCCGCGCTGGGCGGGCTGCTCGCCCCGATGCCGGCCCGGCTCGGGCTGTGCGTGGTCAACCTGCGCGGCTTCAACGCGGTCAACCAGCTGCTCGGCCACGACGCCGGCAATGCCCTGCTGCTGGGCGTGGCCCAGCGCCTGCAGGTGCTGGCGGTCGACCGGGGGTACCACCTCGGGCACCTCGGCGGCGACACGTTCGTCCTCATCGTGCCGGGCACCACCGGCGGCGACGAGGCGGTCAAGGCGGCCGACGCGGCCCTGCGCGCGCTGCCCAGCCCGTGGCCGGCGGACGGGCACGACATCCCGGTCGCGGGGCGGGCCGGCGTCGTGGAGGGGCCGGCCGACACCGGCCCCGACGAGCTGCTGCGCCAGGCGTCGCTGGCGCTGGACTGGGCGCGGCACGACGGGACGGCCTGGGCGGCGTACGACGCGGGCCGGGCCGCCGCCCACCTGCGCCGCCACCAGCGGGCCAACGCGCTGCCCGAGGCGCTGGCGGGCGGCGAGATCACGGCGGCGTACCAGCCGATCGTCCGCCTCGCCGACCACGCCGTCGTCGGCATGCACGCGCTGCCCCGCTGGGTGCACCCGGACACGGGGCCGGTGCCGGAGGCCGAGCTGCTGTGCATCGCCGAGCGGTGCGGCCTGCTGGCCCCGCTCGGCCGGCACCTGCTGGCGAGCGCGTGCGAGCGGGCCGCGGCCTGGCAGCTGCACGAGCCCGCCCCGATCGTCAGCGTCGACCTGGCCGCCGAGCAGCTGCGCCACCCCGACTTCGTGGACGGCGTGACCGACGTGCTGCGCCGCACCGGCCTGCCGCCGGCCAAGCTGCACGTGGCCGTGCCCGAGCGGGCCCTGCACGACGAGACCGACGCGGTCGCGTTCGCCCTCGACGGCCTGGACCGGCTCGGGGTGCGGGTCGCGGTCACCCAGGTCGGCCTCGGGCACGCCAACCCGACCGCCAGCCCGGTGCACAGCGTGCGGATCGATCCGCAGCTGATCTCGGGCCTGGCCCGCTCCGCGACGACGCACCGGTCCAACCTGGCCATGGCGACGTGGCTCATCGCGATGTTCCACGACCTGGCCATCGCGGTCACGGCGACCGGCGTGGACAGCCGCGACCAGGTCACCGCGCTGCAGCTGCTGGACTGCGACTACGGCCTGGGCCGCGCTTTGGGCCGCCCGATGACCCCGGACGCCGCCGACCTGCTGTTCGGCGTGCCCGACGCAACCCGCTAGCCACACCGGCCCGCCACGACAAAAACGACGCGCCGGCCCGCCACGACAAAAACGAAGAGCCACGACAAACGAAGAGCCACGACAACACGAAGAGCCACGACCAAAGCGAAGAGCCACGACCAAAGCCCAAGAGCCATGACGAAGAGGCCGGGCGAGCGCTACGCGGCGGCCGTGGCCAGGATGAGCTCCGCGCAGGCGCGCGGATCGTCGGCGAACGGCAGGTGCCCGCAGCCGGGCAGGCGGACGTGCCGCGCCGAGGGCAGCAGCGCGGCCGCGCGCCGGGCCTGGCGGACCGGCAGGATCAGGTCGCGGCTCCCCCACGCGACGGTGACCGCGATGCCGTCCAGCGCCCCCGGACCGGCGAACCGATGCGCGGCGAAGGCCCTGCGGGCGGCGGCGAAGCCGGGCGCGTGCGCGAGGTGACGGGCGTCGGCCACGCCCTCGGCCGGGTCGACCCGGCCCGGGTGGCCGAAGAACAGGCCGAAGAGCGCGACCCGGCCCGCGCTCGTGCGGGCCAGTCCGGGCAGCGCCGGCGCGAAGGCCCGGGCGCACCCGCGGGCCGCGGTCACCGACGCCTGGCACCAGCGCCGGCCGGCCGGTCCCCAGAAGCCGATCGGCGAGAACACCGTCACCGACCGGGCCGCGCCCCGCCGGCCCAGCTCCAGGGCGACGCCGCCGCCCATCGAGCTGCCGGCCACGTGGAACGGCCCCGGGCCGGCCAGGCGCGACACCTCGTCGGCGAGCTCGCGCACCGAGGCGCCGGGCAGCGTCGGGGCGAAGACGGCGAAGCGCTCCTCGAGCATCGGGAGCACCGGCGCCCACACCTGCCCGCGGCTGCCGATGCCGTGCAGCAGCACGAGCGGCTCGCCGCGGCCACCTCCCACGGGCCCGATCCTAGTTATTGACAGACGGACAACAAGGGGGGACCGTGCCAGCATGTCCCCGACGGACTATGACGTCATCGTGATCGGCTCCGGCTTCGGCGGCAGCGTGAGCGCGCTGCGCCTGGCCGAGAAGGGCTACCGGGTCGGCGTGCTGGAGGCCGGCCGCCGCTTCGCCGACCACGAGTTCGCCCGGACCTCGTGGCACGTGCGCGACTACCTCTTCGCGCCGGCCGCCGGCTGCTACGGCATCCTGCGCATGACCCTGCTGCCCGACGTGCTGGTGCTCTCCGGCGCCGGGGTCGGCGGCGGCTCGCTCGGCTACGCCAACACCCTCTACCGCCCGCCGGACGTGTTCTACGCCGACCAGCAGTGGTCCTCGATCACGGACTGGAAGGACGAGCTGCGGCCGTACTTCGACGAGGCGAGCCGCATGCTCGGCGTGACGGAGAACCCGCGCACCACCCCCGCCGACGACGTGCTGCGCGCCGTCGCCGAGGACCTGGGCGTGGGGCACACCTACCGCCGTACCCCCGTGGGCGTGTTCTTCGGCGAACGAGGGGAGCGAGGCGGCCGGAACGTCCCCGACCCCTACTTCGGCGGCGCGGGCCCGGCCCGCACCACGTGCACCTTCTGCGGCGCCTGCATGACCGGCTGCCGCGTCGGGGCCAAGAACACGACGGTGAAGAACTACCTGCACCTGGCCGAGCGGGCCGGCGCCGAGGTGCACCCGCTCACCACCGTGGTCGGCCTGACGCCCCGGCCGGGCGGCGGCTACCTGGTGCGCACCGTGCGCACCGGCGGGAAGCTGCGCCGCCGCGCCCGCGCGTTCACCGCCGCCGAGGTCGTGCTGGCCGCCGGGGCGGTCGGCACCCAGCGCCTGCTGCACCACATGAAGCGCCGCGGCGACCTGCCGCACCTGTCGGACCGGCTGGGCGAGCTGAGCCGGACCAACTCCGAGTCGATCCTGGGCCCGCGGGCCCGCCGCCGCGACGCCGACTACAGCCAGGGGGTGGCGATCACCTCCTCGATCCACCCGGACGCCGACACGCACGTGCAGCCGGTGCGGTACGGGCCGGGCAGCAACCTCCTCGGGCTCATGGCCGCGGTCCTCGTCGGGGACACCGGCCGGACCCCGCGCTGGCTCGCCGGGCTGGGCAGGACCCTCGCGAGCTGGCGGGACTGGCCTCGGCTGTTCTGGGTATGACTGAGGGCGCGGTGGCCGAGCGCGGCCGCCGCCTGGAGCCGGACGAGCGGCGTGGGCAGATCCTGTCCTGCGCGGTGCGCCTCTTCGGCGAGCGGCCCTTCGCCGAGGTGTCCACCACCGACATCGCCAACGCCGCCGGCGTGGCCCGCGGGCTCATCAACCACTACTTCGGCACCAAGAAGGGCCTGTACGTCGAGGCCGTGCGGGTGCTGGTGACGATACCGGCGGTCGCCGTCGAGCAGCTGCCGGCCGGCGACCTCGCCACCCGCGTCGACGCGAGCGTCACCTGGTTCCTCGACGTCGTGTCGCGGCACGCCACCTCATGGCTGGCCGTGGTCGACGGCGGTGGCCTGGGCCGCGACCCGGACGTGCGGCGGGTGCTCGCCGAGGCCGACGAGGTCGCCGCCGGGAGCATCCTGGTGGCCGTCGGGCTCGGCGCCGCCGAGGGCGCGCCGCGGGCGATGATCCGGGCGTACTGCGGCCTGGCCAAGGCCGCCGCCCGGGAGTGGCTCGAGCGCGGCGCGCTGACCCGCGAGGAGGTCCACACCCTGCTGGCCACCACGCTCGTCACGCTCGTCCGGGACGTGTTCCCGCGGACCGGCGGGGGCCGGCCATGACCAGGATCGCCGTCATCGGGGCCGGGTTCGGCGGGATCGCCGTGGCCCACCTGCTGCGCCGGGCCGGGTTCGCCGACGTCACGATCTTCGAGCGGGCCGGTGACGTCGGCGGCGTCTGGCGGGACAACACCTACCCGGGCTGCGCCTGCGACATCCCCGCGCCGCTGTACTCCTACTCGTTCGCCCTCAACCCGAACTGGTCGCAGCGCTTCCCGCCGCGGGCGGAGATCCTCGAGTACCTCCGCGGCTGTGTGCGGCAGTTCGGCCTCGAAGGGCTGCTGCGGCTGGGCACCGACGTCACCGAGGCGGCGTGGACCGGCACCGCCTGGCGGCTCAGCCTGGCCGGCCCGGACGGCGCGACGGGCACCGCCGAGTTCGACGTGCTCGTCCCGGCGACCGGGCAGCTGTCCCGCCCGGTGGTGCCGGCCATCCCCGGCGCCGGCGACTTCGCCGGGCGGGTCACCCACACCGCCGGCTGGGACCCCGGCCTGGACGTGACCGGCCTGCGGGTCGGCGTGATCGGCACCGGCGCCAGCGCCGTGCAGCTCGTCCCGGCCATCGCCGGCCGGGCCGCCCGCATCACCGTCTTCCAGCGCACCGCGCCCTGGACGCTGCCGAAGCCCAACCGGCGGTACGGCCGCGCCCGCCGCGCCCTCAACCGCGCCCTTCCCGTGCTGATGCGCGCCTCCCGGACCGGCACGTGGTGGCTGACCGTGGTCACCGGCCGCGCCGTCGTCGGCCACCCGGTGGCCCGCCGCCTGGTCGGGGCGATCTCCGCCGCGCAGCGCTTCGTCCAGGCCGGCCGGCTGCGGCGCCGGGTCGCGCCGGACTACGCGATGGGCTGCAAGCGGGTGCTGTTCACCGGCGACTGGTACCGCACGCTGCGCGCCCCGCACGTCGACCTCGTCACCGACGACATCCTGCGCATCGCGGGGGCCGGCGTGCACACCGCCGACGGCGCCGTCCACGACTGCGACCTGCTCGTCTACGCCACCGGCTTCGCCGCCACCGAGTTTCTCACCCCGCTGCGCGTGCGGGGCCGCGACGGCCGCGACCTGCACGACGAGTGGCGCGACGGCGCCTACGCCCACCTCGGCATCGCGGTGCCGGGCTTCCCGAACATGTTCCTGATGTACGGCCCGAACACCAACACCGGCAACACCTCGGTCGTCTACTTCCACGAGGCCCAGGCCCGCTACATCGTGCAGGCGGTCCGGGCGATCGCCGCCGGCGGCCTCCTCGAGGTGCGCCCCGAGGTGGCCGCCGAGTTCGACGCCGAGATGCAGCGGCGGCTGTCCACGAGCGTGTGGACCGGCTGCACCAGCTGGTACCGCACCGGCTCCGGCCGCATCGTCACCAACTGGCCGGGCATGGCCGCCGAGTACCGCGCCCGCACCGCCCGCCTGGCCCCTGGCGACTACCTGGCCGGCGTCACCTCGCGGCGCTGACCGGCGCCTGCTCGATCGTCGCCGCGGTGCGCTCCCGCACGGCGAAGGTGCCGATGGCGAACAGCGTGGCGTAGAAGATGCCGTCGGGCAGCAGGAACCAGGCGCCGGGCAGCCCGAGGGCGCCGACGAGACA